>CAIRRW010000261.1 GCA_903881065.1 uncultured Bacteroidota bacterium | reverse complement strand
CTTTATATTATCATATTCTTCATATTGTAGATAATCCAAATTAAGAAAATCTTTGTAATTATTCTTTTCCAATTGAAGAATGTATTCAATATTTGATCTGCCGTGAGAGAAGGGTGTAGTAAAAGATTTTAATTTGTGACGTTCTAAAATATTGTCCGACAAGCAATTTTCTCCAAATGACAGATAAATTCTTTTTGCTAGTAGCAATCTTATTTTATTTTTTAACATTTTTAATTTATTCCTCATAACATAGCACTTATAATTTTTTTAATTCTGCCTTACCCTAAATTAATTGCTTCTATTATTGCATCCTAACAGCAATTTTCAGTATACACAAAAATACAGTTTTTTAACCAAATTTTTATTATTAGTTTCTATTTGTGAAATAGCAATACCGATTAATAATATCTATGACTGCAAATAAAATTAATTGCCATTCTATCATTCCACTGACATTAATACAAAATTACAAAATAATCATAGTCTTCAGTTAGACGACGAAAACTTACTCAATCATCAAATCGTAAATCTCACCGGGAATATCATTTGCCGGAAACGGTATATTGTGCTGTGAGTAAGGAGTACCGGGCCACCAGTTGGTATTATGATATTCCTGTGTAATAATCAATAACATTTGATTGTTCGCAATCGAAGTTATTTTATCATTCATATACCCTACTTCACGCATCTTGTCAGGCGACGGACCGATGCGCCAAATAACTTCTGTAGGTCGCCAGTCTATTTCAAAATAATAATATTTACCAGCAAAGAGCTCATCATCATTTTCTTCTTTCTTCTCGGTAAGTGCTCTGTAATTGGCATCCCAGCGATGTGCATAATAAGTTTGTCCTTTATGTTCCACCGGATTACAACCTATCCCGAAATTCTTTGGTTCGCTGCAAGCCATATCCCAATTGGTACACGCCACGGTAACTTTTTCATCCGTATTCAATATTTCGTCCGGCAACTTCACATTCCAGTTGTTTACATTTTTATTATCATCTACTGTATTTTTATACACCGGCGGAAAAGCATTGTCGGGGCAGTAAGGCGGCGTTTTTAATATTTCGAAATCAATCTCTGTATAATCTATTGCCGGAACTTTTTTATCATTTGCTCCACCCCAATACGTTGCCATATAACCATCCTTTGTACAGTTTCTGCGGAAGTTCCATTCGCCGCCACCCTGAGTTATCAGCCATATTGCATTGGTCAATCCATTCCACACATTATTTTTATTAAGCAGTTCGGTAAGTTTTAATTTAACACGATACTTGCCATACGTTAAACCATGTCGTGTAATAATTCCAACACTTTCTTTTTTCCATTCACCATACTCTGTCTTCGGATTCTTAATTACAATCTTCTTTTCTTTAGCATCCGAAAACACGGTCTGACAAGGATGTTTAGCCGTTTGAATAATAGTCGGTATCAATTCATCTTTCGTATAAAAGTTTTTATTCCAGTTGTAATCCATCTTCGAATAATTATCTTTCAGTACATCGGCAATTACCGGAATATTATCCATCTTGGTTGAAATATCTACATAATTAATAAACTGCTGCACAGGAGCATTTTTGTAAATACTGCTGTCCTGTCCGCAGTTAGCGCAGAAGAATGATTTATCATAGGGTTTTCCCTGATATACTTTATCATTAATATAAATACCATTTCCCAGATTCGGATTTGCAATTACTTTTAAATAATGCGGAACTTCATATACTACCGCATTCTTTAATTGTTTGCCATCACCGTATAAATAGTAATAATAGGGCGTTGCATAGTGTTCTTTATTTTTCTTATGTATATCCTGAATGCAATCAGGTATGGATTTTAAATCATTTTCCGAAACTACAACAAGCATAAAACTATATTCGCCAACTCTAGGATTCCGCTGCCAGCGATTGTTTACACCATCTTTTATATATCGTTCTTCATTTCTCGGGTTACCAACAATCCGAAAAGCATCCTGCACTTTATGGAAATTATTATCGGCATCCACTTTTATTTCCTTGAAATGAGTAGAAGTATTTTCCCAGCTTCCATAAAAGTTTTCCTCCGCAAACTGATGTTCCTTCGCTGTTGCAGAATCATACTCAGGAAATTTATAACTTTCATTCTGATAATAAATTTTATAATAATACTTCTGAGCAGCAGAAGTTGTATTCTTTATTTCGAAGTCAAAAGCAAATGTTCCGTCTTTCAATTGCCGCACAGTAGGTATCATAAAACCATCATTTGCATTATCATAATCAATAGATATTGATTTATGTTTTACACTGTCCTGCTGCCAATTACTCAATGGATTAAAATTCTGGAGTACAAAAGATTCGCATTTTAGAGAAGTGTTTTTAGAAGAGTTATTGGTGTTGCATGATGTAATAAATAAAATAAACGCCGCAAAGATATACCACACCCCCAACCCCTCTCCTT
>CAIRRW010000260.1 GCA_903881065.1 uncultured Bacteroidota bacterium | reverse complement strand
TGGAATTAAATTGAAAAAATCTGTTTTTAAAACTTCTGCAATTAAAATCAATTGGTAAATAGACGGGCGATGTCGGCCTTTCTCAAGGTTAATGATTGATGCTCTTGTCAAACTTAATTGACTGCCTAATATCTCTTGATTGATACCGCTTTTAATTCTTTCAACCCTTATTAACCTACCCACCTCTCTATAAAAACTATCAACATCCAAATTTGGCATATTATCTCCGTTTCCTCGCGCAAAGGTAGCGAGGATAAAGTTTCCAAACAAGTAATGTTTTATAAAACTTTACATCAATATTTGTTTTAGCTTTTTTTGCATTTTCAATATTTGCAATTACATTTGCATTATGAAAATGGAGTTTTCAATAAAATCTATTGCAGCAAATAGATGTTGCCGCTTAATCTTCCGGGCGAAAAGTGGAGGCATTTTTTTATCATAAAAACTTTTTATGGCTAAATTCTACAATCAAAACGAGGTTGAGTTATGCAGAAAAGGCACATGCGTCAAGGCGGGTGGAACAAATGGCACAGTATTAATACTGGGTGTCGTTCTAATGCTGTGTTTAATAGGGTATTCCTTCACTGTGAAGGCAAGTAATTAGGTGTACGAGAGACCGGGATGTTCCCGGCCTCTCTTTTTTGTTCTACAAAATTTAATCTAAACAATATGGATACAATAAGTAAAAATGAAAAATTGAAATTTATAATTGAACGCTATGATAAATATTATGAAAATATCAACTCCAAAGGGAATGTATATCTCACGATCAACACTTTTATTTTGGCAGGAACTATTGCTGGATTTTATACACTAAACGATAAATTTCATTTCGGTGCGGCGATCCTTCTAATGTTCTTTTTTTCTGTAGCGTCGAATTTTTGTTCTGTAGGATATACGCTTTTGGCAATTAAGCCACACTTAAACACAAAAAATGATAACGCTGATGGGTCAGCGCTGTTCTTTGGCGATGTCGCCGACTATCATGCTAATCAATATGAAAATATCTGGCGAGATATGAACGATGAGATATGGCACAAAGACATAAAAAAACAGGCCTGCCTCCTAGCCACGGGATTAAAAAAAAAGTTTAACCTCCTTGTATACGCCACATGGTTCATAGGAGCACAGCTTTTTTTCATTGCGACTTTTGGAATTATTCTTTTAAACTATAAAATTAACTAAAAATGAATCAAGATATTTTCGGCGGATATGCGTCCCGCATACAAGATGCACTAAAAAATGGGCCAAAGAGAGGGCAGGTAAAGACCAAAAGCTTTTCAGGAATTGGCGCAATTGGAGCAGTAAATAGTGCACGTAATTCAGTGAATGCTTCTTGGGCTGATTCGATAAAATTAATGGATTTAAAAAGCGATGAAACATTGTTTGAAAGCCTACAACCGTTAAGTTCCATTGCCGGTAAAAAAGCGAAGTATCATTTGAAACCCGGAGCACATCCCGATTTTGTGAATATTAGCGGAGATGGAGTAGTGAATCACTACATCACGTCCATGTTTATTGATATTAAAAAATCCACCAACTTATTCAAGAAGTATGAGCCTATTGTAGTTGCTAATATTACTAATACTATTCAAAGAGCTGCTGTGCATGTTTGTTGGTATTTTGATGGCTACATACAGCGGTTTCACGGTGATGGACTGATGGTATACTTCGGAGGAAAGAACACCACTATGCAGCAATCGGTGGACAATGCCTGCAATGCCGCAAGTATATTTAGCTACTTCATGGAAAATGATTTAAAAAATATCTTTCTAGAGCAAGATGTTGACAAAATATACACTCGCATAGGAATTGATGCTGGTGAAGATGCTGATGTTTTGTGGTATCGGGCAGGGATGGGTGAGTGTAGCGAAATTTCGACATGCAGCTTACATACGAGCTTAGCGGCTCACATGCAAGGAAATGCAGAGAGTAATGGGATTATGGTAGGAGACAATGTGAAAAACAATTCTAGTTTTAAATCCGACCTCTT
>CAIRRW010000259.1 GCA_903881065.1 uncultured Bacteroidota bacterium | reverse complement strand
TGCAGTAAAGAATAAAGGCATATTGTTAATATTATTCCATGAATTTATCATAGAAATATCAAGAATACGTTCATGCGCTAATCCAACAACACCACCATGGCCGGTATAATTCATAATTAAGCAGCCTTTTTCCATTCTTTTATTGATAGCATCGCTAACTCCAGGATACCTATCACCACCAGGAGTAGCTACTTGTACATAGGAATCCAAATATATTTTATCAATATTATAATCTTTATCATTTGTGTCAACTAATGTAGCTTCTGTATTTGCCTGTGTAATATGTAAGTCTCCATCCTCATCATCGGCAATAAAACATATTACATTTCGCCAATCGCCAAAAGGAGAGCCTAAGGTAGGACTCGAGCAGGAATTAGTTGCAGCTGTTGTAGGGGCTACACCAATTTTCTTATAATTCAATATTTTATTGATTGCAGTGTTTGCATCTGATTGTGATTGGACAGGGAAACGCCCAATTCCAATATCCACTGCATCCACACCATCAACCATACCTCCTTCACTATCATCCAAACAGCCATAGAAATCATCAGAAACATATGAACCCGTAGAGAGCGTGGAATTGTATGATTCATAAGTTGGAATAAAGTCGGAATTGTTACTGAACCTGTGCTTATTGTCATAGGAGCCGTCACCAAACATCAATAAATATTTTGGTATCTGACTAATATTACTTCCAGCCCTATCATAAAACATTTTTACAAAATCACGAATAGCACAAATATCCTGAGCGCCAGATGAAAACTCATTATATATTTGTTGGGTAGTAACAACGTTGGCATATATCGAATCTCTGCTTTCATGGAAAGAAGCTAACTGTAATGCTTGTTGATAAAAATCGGGATGAGTAATAATAATAAACTCTTTGTTGGTGAGTGAATGCAAATCCTGATTCGCAACAGTTCCAACAGAAGTTGGAGTAAGAAAGGAAGAGTTTGTAAATGCCACAAATTGTCGCAAAGTATCAGCAGGTAAAACAAATTGATTGATGCCGCCAACATTATTCACGGATTGAAGCATAGCATTTGTTGGATTAGTAATATCCCAGATTTGAATAGGTACAAGACTGGTAAGATTATACTGTGCAACATTGCCAGCCCCAACTGATTTCGAATCTCTAAATATCATTTGATTGCCTGCCATAGTAAGTTGTCGTCTGGCATTTACTTCTATATAATCAAGCCATGCTATTGCATCCGTTGAAAGTTTAGTTACATTAACTGTTACAACAGGTGATACGCTTGGAGTAAAGGAAAAAGATGCCGCCTTTATATAAGCATAAGGATCTCCTTGTGGGGTTGATTGAATGGTATCATACGTCAAACCTGATTGACTGCTTACAGAAAAATAGGAAGTACTTACTGCGTCTCGGGAAGCAATATTTGCTTTTACTGTAGCTGTAGAAGTAACATCGATATTTGGAAAAGAAAAGGAAAAGTTATAAGATGCTATATTATCAAAGTATTCACCGTACCATGCTCTACCCGATTTCATAAAATTGACAGCATCTAATTCATGAAATCCATAATCATCAAAAGAGGATACAATATTATTGGAAGGAACAAGTGCAGCACCTGATGAAGTTTGCGTTTGAATTCTTTTTCCCGGACCTAAATCAACATTAATAAAATAATAGGCTGAATCGGAATAAAGATTTAATGAATGTTGATATTTAGGAACTGAAGTACTGTTAAATTTCCAGGTATTTGGTCCCTTGCCATAAAATAAAACATAGTCGGAGTTGCCAAAAACTCCAGGAGTAGTGTTCTGAACGAAGATAGAATTTTCAATTAAATCATCAGGGCGTGAAATTGAATTTAATTCGGGCAACATTCCACCGCCATTACCATATACTCTAATATTAGCAGGATTGAGTGTTGACATATCCACACCTAAACTTTGCAAAAACTGATAGGAGAGTTTATATACCCCATCAGTATTAATTGCAATTTTATACCATTTGCCACTTTGCAAAACAGAATGAGAAGAATAAGGATGCACTGCACGAATAGTAGCCCTTTCGGAAGGAGAAGCGGTAATATTCAAATCAAAAGAAACTAATTTTTCATATCTGCCCGAAAAACTATTTCTTCGAATTGGAATAAATGATAAAACACCATAGGATTGTTTGCGGCTTATGGAAACAGTTGTTTTTACTGAAATCTGATTTCCTATTTTTTTAGAATCTTTTATTAAAGCAATTTCTTCATCTGAAAGCGGTTCATAAGAACCATTTATTATTTCTGCAGAAAAAGTTTCGCCATTTCCAATCTTTACTTTCTGACTAAATCGCGGCAACGCTCCATCTTCTGCAACATGTTGTGCGTCTTTAAAGGAAATAAAATGTTTTACCTGTGAATCCGAATACTTCATAGTTACAGGTTTTTGCCATGTGATTTTATATGTGGAAGCAACAGGCTTTTCTGTAAACTTAGTTTGACCGAAACCAACTAAATTAACACTAAGCAGAAGAGTTATTAAAAAGCGAATTTTCATTTGTTAAAAATTATTATTCAAATCTAATGAAATTTGACGAACTGTTTTCATTAATGTTTTGTAATGTATTACTGATAATTCCTTTAGTAAAAGGGAATTAAATATATTATTACAAAATGTTAAAAGTATAAATACAAGGGAACAACAGTATATAAACGGTTTACCGAAAATATTGTTTTCCTTTTTTAAAGATAATCTAAAGAACGAAATTGGTTTGTAATTAAAACTTGTTAAAAATACTGATAGTTCAATAAGGGTAGGTGTGTTTCAAATATTTATTTTTATTGTTTTCGGACTAGTAAATTATTTGTTGTTTTTATTTTTCGTTCGGCTAAAGTAGCATTTTTTTAAATAATAACGGCAATTACTGCTGATTATTGTACAAGGTAAAAATTATTCCTTGCTATTGCCTTTCATTTTACTTAGAAATCGGGTTAGAATTAAAATCAGCCGTCGAAATCATTGGAACTTTATTAAAGAATCTTTTGATTAGTTTTGCATCTTATAATTATACAATGAGAAGCATCCGTTTATTTTCTTTCCTATTTGTACTTTTCTTCATCAAAATAAGTTCTTCCATTGCTCAACCATATTTTAAATTCTCGGATAGTGTCAATGTAAAGATTAATGGAAATAATTGTATTAATCCATGGGCTGGCGGACTTAATTTTATTCAGGCGTATGCCATTGATTTGAATATGGATGGTATTAAAGACCTGTTTATGTTTGACAGAACAGGAAATAAAATCCGCACCTTTATTAATCGAGGAACACCAAATACGGTGGATTATAAATATGAGCCGGAATATGAATCTCTTTTTCCGAAACTGCACGATTGGGTAGTTCTGGTTGATTATAACTGCGATAATATGGAAGATATTTTTACTTATTCCGATATCGGCGGAGGTTTCGATGTATATAAAAATGTTTCTACAGTTGCCGGAGGTTTGCAGTTTCAGAAAATAGTAACACAACAACATTCCGTTTATAATCCCGATTCGGGCCCGCCATTTAATACTCCTTATAATTTATACGTAAGTTCGGTGGATATACCATACATAGGAGATATTGATGGAGATGGTGATGTGGATGTTGTTACTTTTTCCAATGCAGGAACCTGGCTCGAGTATCATCAAAATCAAAGTGTAGAAAAAGGATACCATTGCGATAGTTTATCGTATAAAATAAAGAATGATTGCTGGGGATTTGCCGGCGAAAGCCCTTTTACCAACATCTTTCAACTAAATGATACCTGCCTAACAAATGTTTTAAATCCGGGAATTGTTACTAACAACAATCCAAATCATTCTGTTAACCGGCATTCGGGTAATTGCGAACTATGCCTTGATTTGAATGGTGATGGCGCAAAGGAAATTGTGGTAGGCGGTATATCTTATAACAACTTAACCATGCTTACCAATGGAGGAACTCCTACTTCGGGGCATTTTATTGGTATCGACCCTGCATTTCCTTCTAATACCGATGCTACTTCGGCGGTTAGTTTATCCGTTTTTCCTTGCGCTTATTATTTAGATGTAAATAACGATGGCGCAAACGATTTGCTTATAAGTCCTAATTATCCGGTAGGTTCCGAAGATTTTAACAGTGTAATATATTATAAAAATATAGGCACAAATGCGCTTCCCAACTTCCAGTTTCAGCAATATAATTTTCTGCAGGACAATATGATTGAAGTTGGCGAAGGAGCTTATCCTGTTTTTTTCGATTATGATAATGATGGTTTGCCCGATTTATTTATCGGCAATACTGGTTATTTCGACACACTTCCGTTCGGACTTCAAAATAAAATAGCACAGTTTCATAATACTGGAACTTCGGCACATCCTCAGTTTGATTTGGTAACTCGCGATTATGATGGTTTTAATAATACCGGAACTCCATTAAGTCAATTAAATATTGGTACGGTGGCAAGCCCTGCATATATGAAAAACATGATACCTACTTTTGGAGATTTGGATGGCGATGGAATTGCAGATATGATAATTGGTACTGCCGATGGAAAACTTCAATACTTTAAAAACACAGGAACATCAACTGGTTTATCTCATTTTGTTTTAACAAAGGCAGATTTAACCAATACCTTAAATCATACTATAAATGTAGGTGCCGATGCTGCTCCGCAAATAATAGATATAGATGGCGATGGTAAAAATGATTTGGTAATTGGCGGTAGAAACGGAAAAATTTCTTATTGCCATCATACAGGTAGCTCCACAGCTGCTATTCCGGCATTTGATTCTATCACTAATTATTTCGGACAAATAAATACGTTAAATATTTATGATGCAAATGGCAATGCATATCCATGTATTTTCAAACAAAATGGAATTACAAAAATGCTGGTTGGCGAATATTCGGGTTATCTGCGGATGTATGATAATATTGATGGAAACCTTGCCGGTGCATTTAATTGTGTGGATACTATGTATGAAAATATTTTTCAAGGAATGACCACCGCGCCTAATTTGATGGACATTGATCACGATGGTTATCTCGATTTAATAGTTGGTAACTATGAAGGCGGAGTTACATATTATAAAGGTGTTTCCACATTAATTTCAGTAAATGAACTTGCCAATAATCTCACCTGGAATTTCACCTTGTTTCCTAATCCTGCCGTTAATACCATTACCATAAAGATGAATAATGATGTGCCAAGTACGTATTCCATCGAAATTGTTAATGTAATAGGACAATTAATACATTCCGAAAAAACAACCGCTACTACTAATACAATAAGTACAGAAAACTTCGGTTCGGGAATTTACATTTGTAAAGTTTCTGAATTAACTGCCGAAGGAAAACTAAAAACATCATCGCAGATAAAACAATTGGTGATAACAAGGTAGGGGAGATTACTTTATTGGCAAAACCTTAAATAGCACCTCTCCCCTTAATCCCCTCTCCTTTTTTCAAGGAGAGGGTACGGGGGAGAGGTCTTCAACCGAAAAGTTACTGTCAAGATTCGATGATTACTTTCTAAACTATTCATCACAAAAAATCCGTCTTCTTATATAAAAGAAGACGGATTTTTTATTGAAAAAGCAAACGTATTTACCCCGTTACAGTAATAGTAACCACATCACTATTGGCACCTACCGGCACTCCTTTGTATAAATATATAGCGCGGTAACTAAAAACAGCTGTTTTGCCCGGACCAGGCATTCCGCTTTTATCAATATAAGTTGGATGAGTAACTACATTTAATAAAGTGAGTCCGGCACCACTATCTTTCAATAATTGAATACCTTCATACTCACTCATTGTAAATTTAATTTGCGGAAACCCGCCTTCCACAAGCGTTATCGTTAATAAAGGTTTGCCATCGGCAGGTACAAAAGTACTTTCCGGAGCAATAATACCTAATGCTTTACCAATAGTATCATTATAATTTCCCGATTTTTTAATACTACCTGCCAAATCCGAAAATCTTTTTTGAATATTAGCTAGTACCGCTGGTGGGGGTATTGCCAATACTGCAGATGTCGGCAAAACGCCAAGCACATCTGTTCCATTTCCATCTCTTGCCAAATCTTTATACGAAGTGGATGCGCCGGAAAAATCGCGGTTGCTGCCCATCCACATTAATACATAAGCAAAAAATACTGCATCGGCCGTTGCGCTTTTTACTTCTTCGTCCGTTACCCCTAATATTGTTTGATAAGTAGGTAAATTGGTTGCAAACTTGGTTATTTGTGCACTGAATTTAATGTCTTCCGACTCGATAAATGATTTTTGTACTGTCATTGTTTTTGTTTTTTATTAATTAATTAGTTGTAATTACACTTTAAACTCTCTTTTTTCCTATAAATAAATCATTTTAGGGGTTCCGGAAATCATTATTCTACATCCCGAAATGATTATTTTACGTAATGGAATCATTTTTTTATGCACGTAAATGATTATTTTACCTAACGGAATCATTTTAGGGATTCCGGAAATGATTATTTTACTTCCGTAAATCATTTTATTCCTTCCGTAAATCATTATTTTGTTTCCCGAAATCATTATTTTCTCCCCTAATTATATTTATTTCTCCCTTGTTTTATAAATAGATTGCTCGAATCGAGATTGTAATACGAAATACCGCCCCATAAAGTAAACATTAAGGTTAATTGGTTTTTATTTGACAAATAGGTGAGCCCTTTTTCCAATCTGCTTACATAACTTTTGTCTTTCCCAATCATATCTCCAACTTCCTGTTGTGATAGTTTCATTTCTTTTCTTCTCTGGCAAATCAATACCCCGAAAAAATTTACTTCTGTAGGTAGTTTCATAATTAGTTTTTTAATGTGATGCAATATTCGGCTATTAAAATCAGATAGCAGTTGTAGGTTTTAGCAACTTTTCTTCAAATATTGCCTTCAAAAATCTGTAAGGGTACTTTTCAGTAGGTTTTAGTCGGTTAATAATTGGTCATAAGTATAAAATGGTGTGGAAGAAAGAGTAGGAGGAGGGGAGAGGGATTTTATATAAAGATTCAGGAATGATTGATTAAGCAAGAAAAGCAGTAAATTTGTATAAATATTAATCATTATGCCGATTAAGAAATGTTATTTCCTTTTTGCTTTTTTTTCATTTTTATTGATTAATAGAACAGTCTCTTTCGGACAATATATAATAGCAGGACAGCATAGTCTAAACGACATTTATACTGATATAGTGCCAGACACAACTTTTTATGGGCATTATGGTCCTGGCGGCTATCGTTATGATACTTTAAAGATTGATATAGATAAAAATGGTAGTTCTGATTTTGAATTTGATGCAGGTGGAGGCGGAGGCTTAGGTGGCGGAAGTATGTTTGCCGCAATACGTTCATTAGATACTAATAACACTGTTTCCACATTTCTAGATACTTCTTATTGGGGTCCAAATTCTTATGTATTAGCCAATGTCCCCAAATCTTATAATTTAGGCGATACAATTTCCAATAGATTGCAATTTTTATATTCTAACTCCGATTTTTTTGCTTCACATTATGGAAATTTTCCATCACCAACTGTAGTTTACTGGAATGGAAAGGGAGATGGTTATGTAGCAATAAAAATAATTACACCTATTGATACATTATTTGGTTGGATTAGATTACAAGTAGATAGTTTAGGCCATTCAATTACCATAAAGGATTATGCATGTAATAAAAATAATTACATTCCTCCTCCAACTCCATATCAGCCGCCAAGTCAAATTTCTATTTACCCAAATCCTGCAACTAGAGAATTAAATATTATTTTTAATTCAATAGAACCTGAAACAATAAATATATATTCTTCGTTTGGAATTTTAGTAAATACAATTACTGTTAATCCTATTAAAACAGAATATTTTATCCCTGATAAGTTTGAATATATTTTAGATACGTATTCCTTTACACAAGGAGTATATATTATAACTGTTGATTCTTCAAAAGGGAAATTCACCCAAAAATTTATTGTAAATCATAATTGGTAGATATTTACTAAAAGGAATTATAAACTATAAAAACAGAACATAATTTTAATTCTTAATTCTACATTTAGTTGTACATTCTAACTAATAATGTAGTTTTACATATTGAAAAAGGGAATTATCCATTATCTATTTTCAGTTATTAATTACAAAAAAACAATGACACGAAAGATTCTATTCCTTTTTTTCTTCCTTGGTGTTTTTCTTTTTAACAGTACAAAACAAACTACACGATTGAAATGGGATGTATTTGGCTATTATCTTTATCTGCCCGCACAGTTTATTTATCATGATATTAAATTGGATAAAAAAGAAATTTGGCTAAACCCTATTATTGAAAAATATCATACTAGCGAAGGATTTTATCAGGCATATAAAGGACCTAAAAATGAATACGTGATGAAATATTCGATGGGATTAGCCATTGTTTATTCACCATTCTTTTTTATTGCTGATTTTATTGCACCTAAATTAGGTTATGTGCGCGATGGATTTTCCCCGCCGTATCAATATATGATGATGATATGTGCCTTGTTCTTTTCATTAATTGGATTGTATTATTTATTTAAAATACTCGAGCGGTATTATAATTCACTGCTTGCTTTTATTGCTGTTACATTAATTGGTTATGGTACCAATTATTATGCAATGACAACGTATGATGGATTAATGCCGCATAATTATGTTTTTACTTTTTATGCCATCATGCTTTATTATACTATTAAATGGTATGAAGTTAAGAAGATAAAATATGCATTAATAATAGGTTTATGTATTGGAATATCTGTATTAATTCGTCCTACAAGTAGTGTTGTAATAATTATTCCTTTTCTTTGGGGTGTTGGTACATTTAAAGATTTCACCCAAAGAATAAGTTTGTTTCTCAAAAACTATTTACATCTATTAGTTTTAGGTGGAGCAGCATTTTTAATAATTCTTCCACAGTTACTTTACTGGAAATCAGTTTCGGGTCAATGGTTATATTATAGTTATTCTGGAGAGAAACTCGACTTTCAAAACCCTCATTTATTGGAAGTTTTATTTAGTTATAAAAAGGGTTGGCTATTATATACACCAATGATGAGCCTTGCCATTTTTGGATTTATTATATTATTTAAAAAACAAAGAACATTGTTTTATGCTGTTTTTATATTTTTTCTTGTAAATACTTATATCATTTCTTGTTGGGATTGCTGGTGGTATGGCGGTTCTTTTGCTCAGCGACCATTTGTAGAAAGTTATGTTTTTATGGCATTTCCATTGGCTGTATTATTAAATTTTATTTCTTTAAAAAAATATTTCATTTCGATACCGTTTATATTGGTAGTCTTATTTTTTCTTTTCCTTAATCTGTTTCAAACTCAACAGGCAATGGCAGGTGTAATAAATTCATCTCTTACTACAAAAGAATATTATTGGAAAATATTTTTGAAAGATTATCTACCTGAAGAATATAAAAGATGGCTGGAGCCATCAGAATATCCCGACGGAAGAGATGAATTAAGAACTGATATTAAAAATGATACAGT
>CAIRRW010000258.1 GCA_903881065.1 uncultured Bacteroidota bacterium | reverse complement strand
TCTTTCAGTATGGAAAGCAATAAATGCTCAGTACCAATTACTGAACTTTTAAATAGTTTTGCCTCTAAGTAGGTAATCTTTAATGCTCTTTCGGCTTGTTTCACCAAAGGAATATTTGCTAAATTACTTACCTTGTGGTTTCCCACACCAATAACCTGTTCAATGTTTTTTCGCAGTTCCTGCAAATCAACATTCAAGGCTTTAAGCAATCGGATTGCCGTACCTTCTCCCTCCCGGATAATGCCGAGTAACAAGTGTTCTGTCCCAATATAATCATGCCCTAAACGTAATGCTTCCTCGCGACTGAAGGTGATTACATCTTTTACTCTTGGTGAAAATTTAGCTTCCATAATATTTATATTTATTCTTGTTTAAACGTAAAATCTATTAAAAGGTTTCAATTTGTTAACAAAATTAACCTTTTGAAGAATGGTATCAAAGGTAATTCTTGAAGATTACCACTATTCAATTAGCATATTCTTTTTATCAACACAAAAACTGTTAATATGTTAATAATTAAAAAGAATTTTAAACTCCAACTGCTCACAATTAAGTATCTTCACACTCCTAAAATTTAAGACACTTAATCAATAACTGTGCTAATTAATTTTTATGACAAATAATCATACTAAATAACATTAATTTAACAAATAAATAAAAGGAAAAAGAAATTATGGCAGACGGAGAAAAAATAATTCAGATTAACATTGAGGAAGAAATGAAATCAGCCTACATTGATTATTCAATGTCGGTGATTGTGTCTCGAGCGTTACCTGATGTACGTGATGGTTTAAAACCAGTACACAGAAGGGTATTATATGGAATGCTTGATTTGGGAGTAATGTCCAATCGCCCATATAAAAAGTCAGCACGTATTGTAGGAGAAGTTCTTGGTAAGTACCATCCACATGGCGATACGTCAGTATATGATGCAATGGTACGTATGGCGCAGGAATGGAGCTTACGTTATCCTTTAGTTGATGGACAGGGAAACTTCGGTTCTGTGGATGGTGATAGCCCTGCTGCAATGCGATATACAGAAGCCCGTTTGAAAAAAATTGCTGAGGAAATGTTGAATGACATTGAAAAGGATACTGTTGATTTCCGTCCTAACTTTGATGATAGTTTAACTGAACCAACTGTTCTTCCTTCTCGTATTCCTAACCTATTAATAAATGGAGCCTCCGGTATTGCTGTTGGTATGGCTACGAATATGCCCCCTCATAATTTAACAGAAATTGTTAATGCAACCATTGCTTATATTGATAATCGTGAGATTGATATTGCCGGTTTGATGCATTATGTAAAAGCTCCTGATTTTCCAACAGGAGGAACTATTTATGGTTACGAAGGCGTGAAAGATGCTTTTGAAACAGGCAGAGGAAGAATTGTGATGCGTGCTAAAACAACAATGGAAACTACTGCTGCAGGCAGAGAACGTATTATTGTGAATGAAATACCTTATCAAATCAACAAGGCAGAGATGATTAGAAAAACTGCTGACTTGATTAATGATAAAAAAATTGAAGGTATTTCTGATATTCGAGATGAATCGGATAGAGATGGAATGCGCATTGTATATGAGATAAAACGTGATGCAATAACAAATGTTGTATTAAATAATCTATTTAAATATACAGAACTCCAAACATCTTTCAGTGTAAATAATATAGCTTTAGTGCACGGCCGACCAATGATGCTTAACATTAAAGATATGATTCATCATTTTGTTGAATTCCGCCATGAGGTGGTTATTCGACGTACAAAATATGAATTGTCTCAGGCTGAAAAACGCGCACATATTTTAGAAGGTTATTTAATTGCTTTGGATCATTTAGATGAAGTAATTAAATTAATTCGTGAATCGGCTACGCCTAATGAAGCACAAGATGGATTGATGAAGAACTTCGGCTTGAGTGAAATACAGGCAAAAGCAATTCTGGAGATGCGTTTACGTGTTCTTACTGGACTTGAAAGAGATAAGATAAAAGCAGAATACGAAGAGTTGATGAAGTTGATTGATTACTTAAAATCAATCTTGGCTGACGAAAGTTTACGTATGAAAATTATCAAAGATGAATTAATTGAGATCAGAGATAAATACGGTGATGAGCGCAAAACAGATATCGTTTTTGCTTCAGGTGATTTTAGAATGGAAGACATGATTGCTGATGAAGATGTAGTAATAACTATATCTCATATGGGTTATATCAAACGTACCGCTCTTACAGAATATCGTACACAAAACAGAGGTGGTAAAGGTTCTAAAGGTAGCACCACACGTGATGAAGATTTTATCGAACATTTATTCGTTGCTTCAACACATAATTATTTATTGTTGTTCACTGAACAAGGACGTTGTTTCTGGATGCGTGCGTTTGAAGTTCCTGAAGGAACGCGTACGTCTAAAGGTCGTGCAATTCAGAATATGATAAATATACCAAGTGATGATAAAGTAAAAGCATACATCAATGTGAAGGATTTGAAGGATGAAGAATATTTGAATAATAACTTCATCATCATGTGTACTAAAAATGGTATTATCAAAAAGACAACATTAAAAGCATATTCAAATGTACGTGCAAATGGTATAAATGCAATCACTGTAAGAGATGGTGATATGCTATTGGAAGCATTGCTGACTAACGGTACTAACGAAATAATGCTTGCATCTAAAAGAGGAAAGTTGGTTCGTTTTAATGAATCAAATGTACGTGCAATGGGTAGAAATGCTGCCGGAGTACGTGGACAAAATGTAAGCGATAAAGGCAACGAAGTAATTGGTATGATAGCAATGCCGGATACATTAAGTAACGTAATGGTTGTTTCGGAAAAAGGTTATGGAAAGCGTTCTGACTTGGAAGAGTACCGCGTAACTAAACGTGGTGGTAAAGGTGTAAAGACTATAAATGTTACTGAAAAAACAGGCAATTTAATTGCAATAAAGGCTGTTACTGATAAAGATGATTTGATGATTATTAATAAATCAGGTATCATAATTCGATTGGGAGTAGCTGATTTAAGAGTGATTGGTCGCGCAACTCAAGGGGTTAAATTAATTAACTTGAAAGCTACTGACGAAATTGCTGCTGTTACTAAAGTGGATAAAGAAGAAGATGTGATTGGCGAGGTTTCTGCTGAAGGCTTTGACAATACAAGCATTGATAATGGTGTCGATTCCAATACTTCTTCTGATTCAGAAACAAATACAGGAGATGATCCAGCGGACACTCAAGAATAATATATAATTAGAAATTTGCAAAAGAATAGGATGAAAAGAATAGCACTGTTATTAATAGCTGCAATGCATGTGGTTTATGGATATGGGCAAACTGGAAAAGTTATCACCGCGTATCGGTTTTATCAGGATTTCAATGATACCAAAGACATCAATTCCCTTAACAAGGCAAAAGATGCAATTGACCTCGCAAATGATAACGCAGATACTAAAAACGAAGCAAAAACACAAGTGTACAGAGGACAGATATATTTGGCAATATTCGACTATAATCTTCGTAACGAAACTGAAAAGCTTATAAGTATTACTGATCCCAATAAAAAAACATTAATGGGTTATCAGAATACAAGTTCTTTAGAATTGGATACAACTTACAGAGCATTTGCAAAAGCACGCAAGCTGGATGAAAAAGGTAAATTCAAAACGGATATTGACCCAAGTATTGATCGTATTGCAGCTCATTTCGAGAATAAAGCAATAGCTGATTATAATGCTAAAAAGTTTACCGAGTCATTACCTTCATTCGAAAGAGCATATGAAATAAAAGGTATTAAGGATTCCACTGATCTTGGATATTGTGCTTTAGTAGCCGAGAAAGCTAGTAATCCTGAAAAGGCTATTATGTATTACCGTAAAATGATCGATAACAAACAAGGCAGAGCAACAAGCTATTCATCATTGGCAAACGTTTACCTTAATAAGAAAACACAAAACGACACCACCACTGCCAAAGAAATACTTAAACAGGGACGAACAGTTTATCCAAATGATATTGCATTATTGATTACAGAAACAAACTTTTTTCTGGCTGAAAACAAATCGGAAGATGCAATGAAGAATCTTAACATAGCAATCACTGCAAAACCTGCAGATGCCAACTTATATATTGTTAGAGGCAATTTATATGATAATCTTGCCAACCCTAAAGATGCTACAGGTAACTTTACTGAACAGCCTAAAGATTTTGAAGACGAGATTAAACGTGCCGAAGCAGATTATAAAAAATCAATTGAATTGAAACCTGATTATTTTGATGCTTTGTAT
The DNA here is from genome assembly GCA_903881065.1 of uncultured Bacteroidota bacterium. Taxonomy (GTDB): domain Bacteria; phylum Bacteroidota; class Bacteroidia; order 2-12-FULL-35-15; family 2-12-FULL-35-15; genus 2-12-FULL-35-15. The sequence continues at coordinate 6,527 of CAIRRW010000258.1, read as the reverse complement.
TCATTAGGAGTATTATACGTTAATCATGGAGTAAGTATTAATAGACAGGCAGATAAAATAACTGATCAAAAAAAGTATGATGCCGTAAATGCTAAGTCAATTGATGAATTCAATAGAGCTATGCCTGTACTAGAAAAAGCATTTTCGCTAAAACCGAAAGATAGGAATACAATGATAGCATTGAAACAAATTTATGCCCGATTAGGATTGAAGGATAAACTGGATGATATTGCCGAAAAGTTGAAAAAGTAAAATAAAAAGCTCCGGATATCGGAGCTTTTTTATTTTATCTATCTTAATTGATAATTGCCTTTCGCCCACATTTTGCATGGCTCAATCCATTCGGGTAGGACTTTAAATAAAAATCCATGTTTAAGATTAGTATTCAATTCTATTTCTTTAAAATTGCTAATCTTTAACTTAGTCGTTTCCTTCCGTTTTATCGCTGAGGTTCCATTAGAGTCAGACTTTTCATAAATTGTAAGGATGTTACCACAAAAATTTATTTCTGGTTTGTTTACTAAATCACTTTGTTGAAAGCAGCCAATAAAAACAAAATTCAAATCAGGCTTTTTAAGAAACGTTGATACATATTGGGCAATGTATCCTCCTTTGGAAGTTCCAATGACTGTAATGTGATTTGGTTTTACTCCTGACATTATTAAACTGTCAATCTGAGAAACTATTTTGATTGCATATTTGACAACATCCGTATTTGATGCTCTTTTTTCACTTAATACAATAAATCCTGCATTTCTGAACGAATCCAGAATCTCCTTGTATTCTGTCCTTCCATATTCAGGATGCGTAGCTGCTAAATCATTTTCTTCAAGAAATTTGTTATGTAAAAAAAGAATATAGTATGTCTCTTCTTTTATTGTATTGTTGGCTTCAATTGCATTGCAGTTAGAAAAAATAAACAACAAGTATATTAGCCATAAAATCAGAACAAACTGTTTCATTAAGTTATTCTCGTTGTTATACAATTCTCATCTATTTATATTTTATTAGTCAATTCCCTGCATAAAATTCTCAAAGCTACTTCAATCGATAATCCTCGTAAACAGCTTCCTGATATGCTTTTCCAAAAGCGGTAAGGGTATCAGCATATTTGTTTCCTGCACTAAAAGATTTGATGATTAACTCCTTCACCTGATGTTGATATCCAACAAAACCACTGTCGGTTACAAATCCTGCACCACCATAATTGCAGAAAAAAGCGAATGGTTTAGTATACGGATTAAACATATTTTTACTCCATATATAAGGTTTAGAAGCAGAATCCAACTTCATCTGATGCAGCACGGTATTTGCAATATCAAGTTGAGAATATACCTTGTCAATATTCCTTCCTCTGAAAGCCGGCTCTATCACGTTACCAAAAAACAGAAGCGGAATCCTATGGTATTCGGGATCGTATTCGCTTAGGTCTTTCTGGCTGCCGTGGCTATGATCGGATACTATTATAAACAAGGTATTGTTATACCAGATTTGTTTTTTAGCCTCATTAAAGAAGTGCTGTAATGCTCTATCCGCATACGTTATCGAGTTAACATAATCATTCTCGCGTTCGGTAAGTTTTAATTTTTCGCCTTTATAATCATAAGGCATATGTGTACTCAAGGTGAACCAGGCATAAACAAAAGGCGGTTTGGCTGCATTAATATATTTCAAATATTCGTTAGCCATATCGGAATCTTGCACACCGAGATTACCTCGTGGAAGGCTTTTATCAATATCAGGTTCTTCCTTCACCACGTCAAACATCTTATTGAAGATATATGATTTAATGTTTCCATAATTCAAATCGCCACCAAACACAAATCCCGATTGATAACCAACCTTTTTCAAGTCCTGATTTATACAAGGTAATTTAGCTGATTTACTACTTTGATTAATTACACTTATACGCGAAACAGAAGGATAAGCGCTTAATACAGCAGGTATTCCCTGGTCGGAAACATAAGCGGCAGGATATAATTTTGTAAATCGTATTCCCTGACGACTAAGGCTATCCATAAACGGTGCATTATTATCTCCTCCATAACTCTTAATTTCATTGGCACTCCAGCCCTCAAGAATAATATATACAATATTAGGACGTTTGGTAGTGAGAAAAGATATAGTTGTATCATTTTTTATCTGATAAAGAGATGATACAATATTATCAGCTGTTTTAATATCGAAATCAACATAAGGGTTTTCTTTAAAATGATCCTCGTAATCAACAAAATTAAAAACAAGATTCCAAAGTGGATTTACTGCTGCATCGTTTACCGTAGGCTGCATACAGAAAAATGCATCACTGCTTTGAACAGGAATCTCTTGCCAGCCGCCACGAACGCTTAATGCACAAAAAACTAATCCAACAAAAAAGCAAGAAGTGCTTTTCCAATAAAATCTACCATAAATTTCAGGATAATTAACAATGTTTGAGTATTTAAGAGATATTCGTTTGTTATATACCTTGAATAAGATCAAACACATTGTAATTGATAAAGAAAAGAAAACAACCGACAAACCAAGAGAAGTAGTTCTGAAAACTTCGGAAGGGTGCAAGAAATGTTCTAATGCTTGAATGCTTAACTTCGCTTTCCATTCGCGATAAAGACACATTTCGCCAATTGCGGTTAATGTATATAACAGAATAAAAGCATACGTTAACCCATCAATTATTTTTACAATTAACTTTTTTCTAACGAAAGAATTAATGAAAATTAATATAACAGGAAGTGCTATAAAGTAGCTTAGCATTGACAAATCAAGGCGCAATGCTTTATAAAAAGATTGAAGAATTAGTAAAAAAGAAACATCATGTAATAGAAATGCGTTGCCTAAATAAAAGATGATTCGGAATAAGAAAAAAGATAGAAACCAAAAGAAGATTAGGCGGGCAAAGTAATTAAATATTGTTTTCACTTCTCGATGGTTTTATTGTATTAATATAATAATTGAGTGCGAAGTTATAAAACATTAATAAAATGAACTAAATTCGCGTAAAAATTGACTGGCAGAAACGGTGAACATATATTATAGTATAGACGATTTTAAGAATGTAAAAAATCCTGTAGTAACCACAGGTACGTTTGATGGAGTACATTTAGGTCATCAAAAAATAATTTCACGATTAAAAGATTTTGCAGCAAATGAAAATGGCGAATCAGTGTTGCTTACCTTCTTTCCGCATCCGCGAATGGTTTTGTTTCCAGAGGATAATGATTTGAAATTATTAAGTAATCAAGCCGAAAAGATTGAATTACTTGAGAAATACGGAATAGACCATTTGATTATTCTTCCTTTCACAAAAGAATTTTCTCGCCTCACATCCCTTGAGTTCATTCGTAATATTCTGGTAAATAAAATTAAAACAAAGAAACTGGTAATTGGTTATAATCATCATTTCGGGCGCAACAGAGAAGGATCATTCAATCATTTAAAAGAGTATGGTCCTTTGTATGGCTTTGATGTAGAGGAAATATCAGCACAGGATATTGATCAGGTAGAGATAAGCTCGACTAAGATAAGAAATGCCTTGCAAACAGGCGATATTACTACTGCTACAAAATACCTTGGGCATCAATATACATTATCAGGAAAAGTAGTTGGCGGTAAAAAACTTGGCAAAACAATTGGCTACCCTACCGCCAATATTTCAGTGGAAGATAAATTCAAATTAATACCAACTGATGGAGTGTATGCTGTAAAAGTAAAACACAATGGTACTACCTACAATGGGATGTTAAACATTGGCAACAACCCAACTGTGGATGGAAAATGCAGAAGTGTGGAAGTAAATATTTTCAACTTTGATAATGACATTTATGGTGATGAGTTGACAATTTATTTTATAGAACACTTAAGAACAGAAGTGAAGTTTGCTAATCTTGATGAATTAAAGAAACAACTTGCAGCAGATAAAGAAAAGGCATTACTAATTACAACAAATTAAAAATATTTAATGAAACATAAAGTAACTTTATATACTGCCTCGCTTCTGTTTTTTATTGCTGTTGCTTCACGCAGTATAGCGCAGACTACACTACTCGATTCGTTAACGCTGGATACACTTACAGCAAATACTAATCTTGCTGAAGCAATAAAACATCCTGAAAAAGTTATAAAGTTAGAACTACGGAAAAACAAACTTAAAGTGTTTCCTCCTGAGATATGCAAGATGGTGAATCTTCAATATCTTGATTTGGATAAAAACAATATAAAGGAGGTACCTCCTGAAATTGGAGAACTTAAAAACCTTCAATACTTTTCAATTTCGAAAAACAAACTTCAGGATTTACCAATGCAAATTGGTGAATTAACTAATCTTTATTATTTCAATGCCAACCAGAATGAGCTTTATTCGTTACCAAGCACAATAGGCAACCTCATAAATTTAAAGAATATGGATTTGTGGAGTAACAATATTGACAGTTTCCCGACGGAGATGAAAAATTTAAAGTATTTGCAAGTACTTGATTTGCGTGTGATATTAATACCTGATGCCGAACAGGCACGATTACAGGGATTGCTGCCACAAACAAAAATTCATTTTTCTCCATTTTGTAAATGCCAGCAATAAAATGGATTTCCATCTTCAGTTTCCTATAGTTCCTTTCACCGAAAAGATAAATTACCGCCAGTCCTGCTTATTTATGGGGTCTTGTTTCGCTGAAAACATTGGTGAGCTAATGGAAAAATACAAATTCGATATTACCATAAATCCAAATGGAATAGTTTATAATCCGGCAAGCATAGCCATTGCTTTGCGTAAATATATAGCCAATTATCGGGTAACCGAAAGCGATTTGTTTTATGCAAATGAAGTATGGAACTCGTGGGAACATCATAGTTCATTCTCGGTATCACATAAGGGTGTTGCAAAAGAGGGAATGAATTGCGAGTATGCCGAAGCCCATGATTTAATACAGAATATCGACTGGCTGTTTATCACATTTGGTTCGGCTTATTATTATAAACGAGCCAAGACAGGGCAGATAGTAGCTAATTGCCATAAACAGCCTCAAAAGGAATTTACAAAACAGCTATTAAGTACCGAAGAAATTGTGAGTGATTACACAGCACTCATAACTGAATTGAAAGCGATAAATCCAAAATTAAAAATTGTATTTACTGTAAGTCCGGTGCGCTATATACGTGATGGTGTGGTAGAAAACAACAGAAGCAAAGCCCGATTGATTGAATCTGTACATCAGTTAAAAGAAACGAATACCAATTTATTTTATTTCCCGGCTTATGAGTTGGTGATGGATGATTTACGCGATTATCGTTTTTTTGCAGAAGATTTGACTCATCCGAATAAATCAGCTATTGATTATGTGTTTGATAAATGGATGGAAACACTGTTTGACAACGAAACAAAAACACTATTCAACCGAATAAAAAGTATTGTAACAGATTATAATCACCGTCCGTTCCATTCCGAAACGGATGCTCACAAACAGTTTATTGCTCTATATCAAGAGCGGGCAAAACAATTGCAGAATGAATTTCCTTTTCTAAACTTGGAAGAGTTTCTTTAAAAAGTCAATATTACTTCGAAATAAAAAGGTGTCGATGATGATTTGAGTTGTCGACGAAGAAATGACCTATCGATTGAAAAATTGCGTGTCGATGTACAATGCGATTTACCATAGTACGATTTTTAGCTACCGAAGGACAAAAATTGGCTGCCGAAGGACGATTTTTTTTAAGCGAAGGACGTTTTGGCAGAAACGATAAATATGGGTGAATTGGGGTAAAAAAACATTCCAATTATATTGAGGTCGAGAATACACAAAATGAATAAAACAAACTACTTAAAACTTTCTAAAGAACCCAACACTACCAACTGCGCCTGATTGAAGTGGAAATCCTTTTTATTTTTTCAAAATAAAAAGATTGGAGCGGAAAGCAGGGAGGAACTTGATGAATTGCAGAAAGGTGATTAGCCCAAATTAATCATAAAAAAACTCCTTGCAAAGTGCAAGGAGTCCTTTAACAAATGTGTAAGAGAAAATTATTTACCTAACGCTTTAGCAATTGATTTACCAACTTCTTTACCTGCTTTAGCATAACATTCTTTAATACGGCCTGATGGGTCAAATTCATAATCACCTTCAAACATTTTAACACCATAAGCTGTCATAATGCCTTTCGCCATTTCTTTACCGGTAGCAATTTCAATATAAGTAATCTCGAACTGGCAATGTGGATCCACTTTCATTACCACTGAATTGAAGCCTGGCTCAAGCATCACTGTTTTTAATTGAATAGTGTATTTTGCTTCTTTGGAATTAGTTGAAGCATACGCTTTAACTTCAGCAAGGTTTTTGTTTAATAATTCTTCAAATCCTGGCTCATATAAATTGCCTCTTACAGTCTCCCATTTTTTTCCCCAAGTATCCCCTTTTCCTTTCTGTTTGTTGTTGTAATAATCAATTTTTTCCTTCTTGTAATCGGCCTCTGTTTTTTTGCCAACCATCATTCCATCGTATACATATACAACGTTGAATTTTGTTTCTCCTTTTAGA
>CAIRRW010000257.1 GCA_903881065.1 uncultured Bacteroidota bacterium | reverse complement strand
TAACTTTGTTATATTAAATTTCTATCCCATGAAAAACGTATACAACGCTATCACCATTATTATAGTATCACTTTTATTCAGTAATCTATCAGTTAATGCTCAGCATATAGGATTTATGCAATCAGATGCTTTTCAGGCAGGAAGCCTGCTGGTTAGTGTTTCAGAAGGGCATACCGCTTCTGTTTTCACTACAAGAAATATTATACCTAATTCCGAATCACCTGCTAAAGCACAACGAAGCGAAGTAATTGGATGTCGCGACCCGTTTTTTATTGAGTTCGGAGTTACCAATCATTGGGGCGTTGGTTTAAGTACCGGCACTGATATTTATGAACTAAACCCTTCCAAACTTTATGGCTTTCAGCGTACCGACAATAAACCGATAACTGTTTCTACCAGCGATTTTACCTTTACATCAAGTTACCATTTTTTCGCTAATAAACGTCTCGACCTTTCTGCATTTATTGATTTAGGAGGGTTCAACGTTAAATTTAAACAAAAGGAGGAAGACACTCAATCATATCAATATACTGCGAATGGTAATTTGATGAGAATAGGCGGCAGAGTTAAATATTATTTCTTTCATCATTTCGGTGTTTTTGGCATGGTTAGTTCTTATGCCGGACATACATCTCCAAAAAAGGTGACAGATAATACAATTGCAGGTAATTACACTACCAATGTAAGCGGATGTGCTGTTGAAGCAGGTCTTTGCTATCGTTTCTCCAGATAAATATATATTATTCAAATAAACTTTCTGCTCTATTTACAAGAAGTTATTTATTGGCTTTTGGTAGTTATTTTAACGTGCAAAACATACTAAAGAAAATAAGAATAAATGTTGATAAAACCAACAATGGCAGTAGAGAAGAAACAGCTGAAAAATTACAAACTATAAATAAAAACAAAAAATTAATACCCATGAAAAAAGAAAAATTAATATTTTGGTCAGCAACAACAATTATCGCTTTATTTGAAGGAGTGATGCCAGCTTTAACATCGCAAACAGAAATGGCAAAAGAAGGAATACAGCATTTAGGTTATCCGGCATATTTTGGAAACGCATTGGTTATTTTTAAAGTTTTAGGAGTTTTAGTATTAGTTATTCCTAACCTTCCAAAGCGAATGAAAGAATGGGCTTATGCAGGCTTTGCTTTCGATTTTATTTTTGCAACAATAAGTCATGGAGCTGTTGACGGCATAAATGGAGAAACGTTCTTCCCATTAATTGTTTTTGCAATTTTAGCTGTTTCATACATTTATTATACTAAATTAAACGGTAACCAAGTTTAATTGATTATGTCGATTTAAGCATATGTTGACAACATTAAAGCAAAGACAGGCAAAAGCCCTGATGACTTTAAGTAGTTTGCAGAGAAAAAGGCATTTTGAAAAATGGACAAAATGTAAAAACTGTAAAAGCCACCGAAATTGCAAATTGGCTTAAATACGAATTTGAATTGGGAGACAGCCACTCAATGAATGTTAATTTGACTTTCAAAGGAAAAACAGAGTAAGAAAAACAATCAACTAACTTATCATAAATTATTGGTGAAGCTTGTGCGAACGCGTACTGTGTTATTTTAAATTCTTTTAGTTATATCTACACTTCACAAAAGCAAGCCAAGGTTACGAACGAACAAAAAAATAAGTCCCGTCGCAGAACTAACTCTGTAGCTTATTACTTAAAGTGGCGTTGATTGCTTTATTCGCTAGTGTAGTTTTTTAATTCTTTAAATTGTTGTGTTTCTATACAAGGTTTGATAAGATTATCCTTTTTATCAATAGCAAATAATTTATCATCATCCATAACGAGAAATACATTATCATAAAATACTGCAAACTCTTTTATTATTACATTATTCGTTATTTAGAGGTTTATTTTAAGTAACTGTTTAAATTTTATTTAATAATAATTTTAAGGAAGCTAAATAAATCATAGCTTGACTTGATTCTAGTAAATATTCAAAGTCCTTACTTAAC
>CAIRRW010000256.1 GCA_903881065.1 uncultured Bacteroidota bacterium | reverse complement strand
CGAATACCATTCAGGCATATATCCGCCATCATCGCTATTATTATATTCATCTTTGAAACCTTCATAATCCTGCATTGAGGAGAATGGGTCAAAATGAAAAGTATAATCATCAGTAAGTATATAACCAATGTAAAGTTCTACCTCTTCCTCTGTAATAGTTTCCAGAAATGGGCAATTCTTAATGTTATGTTCCCAGTAATGAAAATCTCTGCATACTTTAATTTCAGCGATTTCTAATTTTTCTGCTCGCCAAAGACACTGTGCAGTAAATAATTTTTTCTGCTGAATTTCCCATAGTCCTTTTTCGGCGCGTATTTTAGGATCTAATACCCTTCCTGTTTCCAGACTTTTCCCTGAATTGCCTGTAATAGCCAACCTTGCTTTGTGTGTGGCCAATGAATGAATAAATTCGGGAACAGTATCCGCTCGATACTTGCTGAAATATACTTTGAAGCTGGGATTTGTTTCCAAATCTTTTTTTGTTTCCTGATATACTCTATTCCTCTCAATTGCCTGCCCTATAATATGAGTCATACAATAACTTGAAACAGGGAAACCTAACTGTTTACTAAACTCTTCAATTGTCTTTTTATCAATCTTGCTTTCTTCCATTGTGTTTTATATATTTTGGTGAAGAAGTTTTAGAACCTTTAAAAATTAAAATCTCTAGGTTCGCCTTTTAATTCACGACCTTTCAAAATCCAATCCTGCATTTTTTCATACGATTCAGAAATTTTTCTATTTTGTTCATCATCTCCAGTATGTAAATTTAATTGGCGTTTCATCCGGTAATTATCATATACATCGTCCAAATTATCAGTTAGTCTGGAGTTCTTATGTTTCATAGCAGCTCTTATAATAGCTTCGTGCCATTCATATCCACCTTCCAAATATATAGGTTTACTGGCACTCTGAAGTTCACTCATAGCATCCCAAACTTTATCCCAGTCCTGGTCTTTATCTTTATATGATTTTGATTGGTACCATTTGTGATGAAAGTCACATAAATAATCGTCTTCAAACTGTTCCATAAAGTTTACATACGAGTCATCATTTGCAAATAATCCTGGCAATACCTTCGTACCTGTATAAGGCACAACAGGTTCGGCAGGTTGTTTGTGTTTCCATTTCCAAAATATATCAATGTATTCCTGCTCTTTTATTCCACGGATGTCAGGAAATAGAAGCAATGTTCCTGTACCCAATCTGCCATCATAATATTCATACCATTCCGGCATATATTCTCTATCGTTATCCTTATTCTTTTCCATAAGCTTTTCGTAATCCTGCCAACCTGAAAAAAAATCTTTAGTGCCATCCGAAAAATTAGTATTCAACAAAAACTGCTTCATCATTTCTATTTCACCCGGAGTGATTTCTTCAATAAAAGGACATTCAAATAATTTATTGTCCCAAATTTTAAAGTCATGAGAAGTTTTGATCTCAGGAATAGTAATTTTTTCGGCACGCCAAAGCAATTGCAAATTGAAAAGTTTTTTATGAAGTATAAGTTCTAAAAGGTCTTCCGTATTAGTGCGAAGAATATTCTCATCTATTGTTTCATCTTCATTGGTGTACCACTTAAATGAACTTACAAGTTGTACTTTATGTTTTACGTAATTGTAAATAAAATCTTTGGTGTAAAAAGGGTCATACTTATCAAAAAACTCTTTATACTTAGGGTTGGTAAAGAAGTCGGTTTCAAACTGAGTATGCAGGTTATGGAACCAAGTAGCCTTTTCACCACTATCTGTTGGAATTTTTGAATGATGATATGGGAGGTTTAAAATTTCTTCCGCACTATTTTTAGTCTTTTGATTTCGTT
>CAIRRW010000255.1 GCA_903881065.1 uncultured Bacteroidota bacterium | reverse complement strand
TGGTAGTTTTTTATATTCTCTTTTTTTATCACCGAAAAAATTTTGATATTCCTTTTCAATTATTTGTTTTATACTTTCTTTTTCAGTGTCTTGTTTTTCTTTCCATGTTTTCTCTCCAAACGAATCAATACAAGCTTGATTTATTTTCTTTTTATCATCATTTGTTATTATATAATTAAAATCCTTTACAGCAAATTTATCTTCATTAGATAATGCTTTAAATTCAGAAATTAAATTATTAGTAATGTTTAATAGTTTTTTTTCTTCTCTATTATTAGCTATTACTTTTGCGATGTTCTGAATAATGTCTTCTTCGTTTTTATTCCAAAGTTCATTACCTAAAACTTCCGGTACTTTAGCTAAAAGTGTTGCTTCCGTATAAATTAATCCTCTTCTCAAAAAAGGTAAAATATTATTAATAGCTTTTAAACTCAACATACTATAATCTACAGGCATTGAAAACCACAAACCAATAAATTTTTTATTTTTTGTTTCATCTAACTTTAAAGAAACCCTACCAAAATTTTCAATAAAATCTTCATCATCAGTTGAAAATAGAATGTGCCAAATATCTTCAATGGTATATGTGGTTTTTTTATTACTTCTGTTTTGATTCGCAGGATGATCAATTGATAATTCATTTAAGTATTCACCAAAAATATCTTTTAACCTTGCAGTTACTGGGCAAGCGGAAACATTTGTTTTAAATTTATAATTCAAATCCCAATTACTATGTCCATTTTTCTTTTCTATAAATTTTGCAATCTCATAAAAATCAAAATGCGCTTTTGATACTCTAAAAAATTTATCCAAATAAATCTCATTTCTTAATTCTTGTGGTAAACTTTGCCAATCAGAATCTTTATCATTTTTTATTTTAAACTGAATATTGTTTAATAAACTCAATGCTCTAAACTCTTCAAACGAAGGATGGCTTACAGGACAGCGATATTTATTTGTTTCAAGAGTACATTTGCCTATTGTCCCTTTTTGTGAACGTAAAGGTCGTTGCCAAAAAATTACTGATTGATTAATAGTAATTGGCTTTTCAATTGTTCCGAAAATATCATTAAAGGATAGATTTTGGAAATCAAATATTTGCTTTACTTCTTCTTGCAATTGTTTCCTTAAAACATCTTTGTGTAGTTCCTTTCTAATACGGTTGCCAGCATTCTCTTCAAAAGCAAATGCGGCACCTACTGTTGTAACTTGATGTTTTTCCATTAAATCACCAATTGCCTTAGAACGTTTTTTTTCAGCACCTATTAAATCATCAGGATTAAAATCATCTTCTTTAGTTAATATCTTTTTACTGCTTTTAAACCCTCTGTGTTGTGCAATATGGTATAAAGCGCGACCAAGTTTATGTTTATTTTCAGGAATTGAAAAATCTAATTTTATGGTTATTAATTCTAATCTTAATTGATAGGGGCTTATATAATCAGGTAATCCGTCATTATTAAAGTCTAATTTTATCCAATTTTCAAATAATAAATCTTCAACAGGATATTTTCTTCCGCCATTTCCTTTTAGGGCTTCTTCTTTATTATAATGTTTCCATCTATTCAAACTTTCTTTATCAATTGGGCAGTATCCGTTTTCTTGTAACAATTCCAGAGTAGCCCATAATTTATATTTACGTGCTTGATAAAGTCTGCGAGTAGAACGATGCGTTGTTCTTTCTGCAGCAAAGGAAAACTCCCCACTTTTATTACTGCCTACACCTTTATTAAATGTACTAACACCAGTTTTTTTGAACTGGAATTTATTGTCTGAAGTATCTCTAATTGTCCAACCAATTGAATTGCTTCCTAAATCTAATCCTAAAGTTTTTTCCATTCGTATTAATTTTTATTTTACATTTGTACTTTGAAAGACTTATCACAATAAGGCTATAAGCCGAAGAATTTCTTAGCCCTGCGTACTCCGTGGGGCTTTTTTATTTTCATTATTTTATTCCTTTAAAACATCTAAGGCGGTTCTGTAATAGGAATCGCTTTTTTTATTGTCTTTTTATTTCTCCTCAAATGTAATTGAATTTTCTATCCTATTCAAAAAATGATGAATTGCCACTATTTGTAATGCTTCTAAATATACGTAGTAAAGTAAAAATAAACGATACTAATGAAACTCTTTTGGATAAAAGGAGTATAAGGATATATAATAGCTTACATCAATAGCAGTATCAATTCACTATTAATATATAAATATATGGACTCGAATGTAATATTGAAACTTAGGGATGAAGACAAAAATTTTGATTTTGTAGATTATCACGAAATTACACGTGCAGAAGTATTCGGTAATTATGTTACTGTGTATCTGCGCACCGGCACCAAGCACTATTATATACATAAATCGTTAAAGGCATACTTTGCAGAGATGGTGCATTTCGAAATTTATAAAATGGCAAATAAAGGCTGTTTTGTAAATGTACTGGAAATAAAAAAAGAATATACTGCCGACTGCCATTTGTTGATGAAAGATGAAACTTGCATTACCACTACCGAATACTGGTATAATAATGAAATAAAATCGAAAATAATATTTGATCCTATAAAACCAAAACCTGCATTTGTAAATCCTAATCAGTTGCTTTTGTTTCCCTAATAAAAATCATGTCACCGGTTTTTGGTATTTCCCCACCATTTTAGGTTAGGATATGTAATTTATTTATTTCCCTTTTTCCTATTTTGTTGTTTTGCAATGTTAAATAACTAAACAGTTAGCAATACATAATGAAAAATGAAAAGGTAATATCAGCACCTGCAATCATCGAAAAAAGAAGAGCGACAATGGATGCTTCCTGCATTCACATAAAACCTTATAGTAAAGTAAATGATAAAAAGGTGAGATGGGAATGGATGCAGAAACAAATGGATAAGTATAGAATAACACTACTACTATTGGCAGTACTAAATACCAACTGTGAAGCAAGCATACAACCTTGTGTTCTTACAACAGATGTTTGTGTTGCGATAATACATCCTTCTGTCCTCACATCAGATGTTTGTGTTGTGTTAACACATCCTTGTGTTCTCACATCAGATGTTTATGTTGCATTAACACATTCTTGTGTTCTCACAACAGATGTTTGTGTTGTGTTAACACATCCTTGTGTTCTCACAGCAGATAGTTTTGTTGCATCAACACATCCTTGTGTTCTCACACCAGATGTTTGTGTTGCATTAACACATCCTTGTGTTTTCACACCAGATGTTTGTGTTGCATCAACACATCCTTGTGTCCTCACACCAGATGGTTGTATTGTGTTAACACATCCTTGTATCCCATCAACAGATATTTGTGTTGTGCAAACAGAAGGATGTTGTTTAGTTTCAGAAAAAGCTCGTAGTATGAATATCAATACTATAACACGAATAGAAACTGCGGTAACTACCAAATATGGTATTGTCAGCAGTACTATTTCACAACGTTTTAAGCTGCCTTTGCCGCAGGTATAGGAATGTTAGGCAGAGATTCCTCACTGCATTCGGAATGACAGAACCGAACAATTTGAGGAGTAATAGGAGCGGCTGCAAAGCAGCCGCTCCTATTACCAACACTAACTATTACACTGTCATTCCGAGCAGTAGCGAGGAATCTCAATTAATAAAAAAATATAAAAATGAAAAAGATAATATATAAGGGTACAATTACCCGCAGCGAAAATAAAGCATTGAACAGAAACGGTGTACTATCCGACTATGCTGATAACAGGATAATAATATTACTGGCATCGATAATTTTAAAAACGATTAAAGGTAAATTAGGTTTCAATTTGCAAACGCGTGATGCAGATTTTTTAACAAAAGCTACTGCCATTAATAGTGCGTTGATGAAAGATATCGGCGGTTATTTCTCTACTCCATTTGTAGGTATGCTATTATTGCAGGCGCAGCTAAAAGATTATGCACAGGCAATTACCAACGCCAAAAATAAAGGATTGGGAGTAGGTGGAGCAAAAATGGCAGCCAAAACTTTATTATATGGCACGTTGCAAAATGCACTTGGTTATATAAATGATTTAGCGCGGTTGGATCAAACCAATTGTGTGGAGATAATTGAAGGAGCGCAAATGGTGGTGATTGGAGGTAAAGGGCATAAAAAACAGGATTTTTCGGTAACACAGGGTGCTGCAAGTGGCGAAGCAGCGCTTAGTAGTATTGCAGTGAAGGTTGATGGTAAATATGTGAAAGCTACTTATTATTGGCAATATAGCCTTGATGGTGGAGTAACATGGATTGACCTGCCAGATACACAAAAATCAAAAACTACGCTTATAGCCATGAAACCCGGTATGCCTGCAAAATTCCGTAAACGTACCAACTCTACTAAAACAGGGTTGAGCAAATGGTGTACTGCCATTGATTTTACGGTGCAGTAGGTTGATGATATGATGTGTCGATGTGCTGATTTACTGATGTGCTGATTGGGAAGTGTAATCGGTAATTGAAAAATTGAAAATCGGTAATCAAAAAAAACTCCCGTTGACTGAAATGTTGGCGGGAGTTTTTTTGTTGCTCCTTCTAGTCTTGGAAAATCTTAGTACTTTTGATGGTTGAAAAAATCCCCTCCTGAAGATTAGTAAATAACTATAGCGTAATGTAATTAAACATTACAGGATAAGATAGAGACATTAAAAATAAAATTTATTATAAATGAAAAGTATAGGCACACAAATTAAAGGGAAGATGAAATATAATTTACTAATGCTTTTTGTTTTTATTTCGGCTGTTTCTGTTGCTCAAAATATTGAGTTTACAAAGGAAAATTTTAAAGACCAAAAGGATAAATTAAAGGACGCCAAAAGCAATATTGATAAAGGCGATGTGTTTTATGAGCAGGGACCATTGTATTATAAACAGGCAATAGAACCTTATCTGCTTGCCAATAATGTGAATCCGGAGAATGCTTTATTAAATTATAAAATTGGGAATTGTTATTTGAATTCAAATAGCAAATTAAAAGCTATTCCGTTTCTCGAAAAGGCATATAAGCTGAAACCGAATGTGGACGAACAGATACATTTTGCTTTAGGTGAAGCCTATCATCTGGATATGCAATTGGATAAGGCAATTGAGGAGTATAAAATATATCAGGCATCCATAAATAATAGTAAAGAAAACAAGGAGACTGGTGATGAAGTAAAGAAAAAAATACAGGAATGTAATTTCGGGAAGTCCTTGGTAAGTAAGCCTGTTCGTGTTATTATTGATAATGTTGGCGAAGCTATAAATTCTCCCTTTCCTGATTATGCACCTTTTATCACAGCTGATGAATCGGAAATTATTTTTACTTCTCGCAGATCTTCTACCACTGGTGGAGGAATAGATGAATTTTCAAATGAGTATTTTGAAGATATCTATATATCAACTAAAGTAAATGGCAAATGGACACCTGCACAAAATATCGGCTCACCTATAAATACAAAACGACATGATGCTGCAATGGGTTTGTCGCCCGATGGTCAAACTTTATATGTATATGGGGATGATAATGGAGATGGAAATATTTATCAAAGTACATTGTCAGGAACCACATGGTCGAAGCCGGAGAAGTTGAATAAGAATATTAATACGGATGCACATGAATCTTCTGCTTCTCTTTCGTCAGACGGTAAAACACTTTATTTTGTTAGTAACCGACTGGATGGTCTGGGTGGAAGAGATATCTGGGTATCAAAAAAAGATGATAAAGGAAGCTGGGGGAAAGCTGTAAACATTGGGCCGACAATTAATACCAAGTATGATGAAGAAGGCGTGTTTATTCATCCTGATGGAAAGACATTATATTTTAGTTCGAAAGGGCATAACTCAATGGGTGGATATGATATATTCAAATCAGTATTTGAAAATGGGAAGTGGCAAACGCCGGAAAATCTTGGCTATCCTATAAATACCCCTGATGATGATGTGTTTTTTGTGATGGCTGCCAATGGAAAACATGGTTATTATTCTTCTTTTAATAAAAGTGGTTATGGTGAAAAGGATATTTACATGATAACTTTTTTAGGCAATGAAAAGGAGATGACTCTGAATAATAAAGATAGTGTGGTTGGAGGTGTTACTACTAAAATTAAAGAAGCACAGCTAACTCTTTTGAAAGGAGTAATTACTGATGCACTAACCAATAAACCTTTGGATGCAACAATTGAAATTGTCGATAATCAGAAGAACGAAGTGATTGCAAGTTTTGTTTCTAATAGTTCTTCAGGCAAATATTTGGTTTCGTTACCGGCAGGAAAAAATTATGGTATTGCAGTTAAGAAAGAGGGCTATTTGTTTCACTCCGAAAATTTTGATATTCCTGCAACTTCCGTTTTTGAAGAAGTTCAAAAGGATATAGCGTTAAAGAGTCTTTCAGCAGGAAATAAAATTGTACTTAAAAATATTTTCTTTGATTTTGATAAGGCAACACTTCGCTCAGAGTCAACAAACGAATTGCAGCGATTAGTGAAATTGATGATGGATAATGCTTCCCTGAAAATTGAAATCTCTGGACATACCGATTCAAAAGGGCCGGCAGATTATAATTTAAGATTGTCGGAAAGTAGAGCTAAAGCGGTGGTTGATTATATGGTGAAGGAAGGTGTAAATATATCTCGCTTAACTTACAAAGGCTATGGCGAAACTCAGCCTGTTGCAACCAACGAAACAGATGCGGGCAGGCAATTAAATAGAAGGACGGAATTTAAAATTTTAAGTAATTAGTACTTTATCATTGAGAATAACTATTCAATGAAAAAACTATTTCTGTATTTGCCTTCCGAAATTAGATATCTGATTCGAGTTTATTTTTTAGGAATAATTTCATTCACCTTCTTAAGGATTATTCTGTTTGCTTTAGAATATAGCCATACTACTGGTGTTCCCAAAAGTTTATTTGCACAGGCCTTTCTTATGGGCTTTCGTTTTGATTCGGTTGTATGTTGCTATATACTTGCTTTCCCTTCGTTATTGATGACGGTAAATTTATTTGTAAATAAAAACAAATCAATTTTATTGCGCATTTCAAATGTTATAATAATCATCTTGTTTAGTCTCGCCTTCTTGATTTGCTGTGTGGATATTTTATACTTCGACCACTTCCTCACTAGGGTAACAATTACAGTTCTGGACTGGATTCATAATCCTCTTTTTATGATTCAAATGGTGTATCAGAATTGGATTAATTATGTTTTTATAGTCATTCTTGTCGTTTTTATATTTTTTATTACCAGAAGAATAAAGTCTATTCAACGTTCTGTAATGCAAAAAAGTGAAACGGATTTAATTAGTTTCCAATTGAATCAGTATCTGAGAAAAAGTTTAATAGCCTTGTTGATTATCTCAACAGTAATATTAGGAATGAGAGGGCGTATAGCAATTAAATCACCTATCCAATGGGGAACAGCGTATATTTCCAATAATAATTTTGTAAATCAACTCGGATTAAATCCGGTATTTACTTTTATGAAAAGCTATGAAAATAGCTTGAATCCGGGGAATGAAAAAGTTCATTTTATGGATAATGACATAGCAATAAAAACAATTAAGAGAAACCTTGGTATTAAAAGCAATAATTTGTTCTCTTCACCAATCGCCAGGAAGATTGCAGCAACCGGTGCTCCATTAAATGCAAATGTGGTAATTGTAATTATGGAGAGTATGGGCTTATCGAAAACAGGATTGGATAATAATCCTATAAATATGACGCCTTATTTAGACAGTCTTGCAAAAATATCTTACACGTTTACAAATGTATTTTCTGCCGGAATACATACTTTTAATGGTGTTTATTCAACATTATTCGGCATGCCTGCACTTATGAATCAGCATCCTATGTTTGCTACAGAAAGCATAACTCAGCCTTTTACCGGCATAGCAAACACACTAAATCAATTTGGCTATCAGTCTGTATTTATTTGTCCGCACGATGGTGAATTTGATAATATGGCAGGCTTCCTAACATCTAATGGATTTAATAAAATAGTTTCTCAAAAGGATTTTCCTTCCAATGAAATTCACAGTTCAATGGGTGTGCCAGATGATGTATTGTTTGAACATGCAGTAAAGGAAATTACGGAAATGTCTAAATCACCTAAGCCCTTTTTGGCAAGTATTTTAACAGGCAGCGACCACGAACCAATGTTTATTCCTGAAGGACATGGCTTTGTTCCAAAGACAAAAGAAAGTAAACAGCAGTCCGTAGAATATGCTGACTGGTCAATCAATAAGTTCTTAAAGTTAAGTTCAACTCAACCGTGGTATGATAATACTATATTTGTTTTTATTGCCGACCATGGTAGTTGGTATCGCGATTATTATGAAATGAATTTATCGTATCATAAAATCCCTCTGCTTATTTATTCACCTAAGTTTATTAAGCCAACCATTAATAATTCTGTTGGTGGACAGATTGATGTTTTCCCAACAATTATGGGCTTACTTAACCAATCCTATATAAATAATACCATGGGAGTGGATTTAATTAACGAAGGACGTAAATACATTGTTTTTAGTGCTGATGACAGGCTAGGTTGTGTTAACGATGAGTATTTCTGGTATCATAATTACAATGCCGGTAATGAATATTTATTGCATTACAGTGATAGAGATCCGAAACAATATATTAGCCAATTTCCACAGTTGAAGGATACATTAGAAAATTATGCACACAGCATGTTACAGGCTACGCAATGGCTTATTGATAATAAGAAAGCAGGGCCACAAAAATAAATGAATATTTCGATAATTAAAACGGAAGATGGTTCAGATTCTTTATACGTAAAGGATTTAAACGAACATTATCATTCTACCCATGGTGCAATACAGGAAAGCAAACACGTTTATATTGACTCAGGATTGAAACATGTTTCTACAATTTTAGATTGTATCAATATTCTTGAAATTGGATTTGGAACCGGCCTCAATGCTTTACTTACTTATCTGGAAACAGAGAAGTTAAATTTGAATGTTAACTATACTACGCTCGAAGCTTATCCATTGGATATGGAGATAGTAAACAAGTTGAACTACGCTGATTGTGTTGGTGGTGAAAATCCAAAAGAAATATTTACAACAATTCATACCTGCGAATGGGAAAAGAGCATCGCTATCTCACCCCACTATAATCTTCATAAATTAAAGAATACGTTGCAGCAAATTGGATTTGTCGGGAGCTATAATCTTATCTATTTTGATGCCTTTGCTCCAAATGTTCAACCGGAAATGTGGACGGAAGAAGTTTTCGCTAAATTATTTTCGGTATTAAAACCTAACGGTAGCCTTGTAACGTATTGTGCAAAAGGGGAGGTGAAGCGCACCCTGAAGAAGGTAGGATTTGAAGTTGAATCTTTACCTGGCCCTCCCGGAAAACGCGAAATGGTAAGGGGAAACAAGAAATTGTAGTGTGTCTGAAAGCATTGGTTTCGTATTAACTTTAGCTATAAAAACAGGAAAGAGAGTACACCTCAATTTTTGTTTATTCTATCGAATATAATACAAATAGGACTATAATTATATTGTTGAAGCTGTTATATTTACTATTTTCGACTTCCCAAAATAAAAGGAGGAAATTAAATTAAACTTCTTGATGCAGAAAACCACATACACGCAGTTATTCTTTTATTAATTATGGGCAATTAATTAATTACTAATTTTAGACTTTAATTTAATTTAAATACAAATGAAAAACAGGTTACAACTTAAAACTGCAATTATCTGCACATTGCTTGCAATAGTGATTTCAGCTCAAATTACTAAAGCTCAAGGCGGATATCTTACGTGTGGAACCGATGAAATGGTACGTAAATCATTGGCGGCAAATCCTCAATTGATGCAGCAATATCTTCAGGAGCAAGCCAGATTAGCAGCCATTGACCAACAGGCTTTTCCTAACGGATACAAGGATGAGAATAGGGCGGCAGCTGTTATTTATACTATTCCTATAGTTTTTCACGTTATAAATGAAGGAGGAACTGAAAATATTTCCGATGCTCAGATATTTGATGAGGTAAGGATTTTGAACAGAGATTATGCTAAGCTTAATCCGGATACAGCCAATATTGTTGCTTCTTTTAGAAGTATTGCTTCCAATGTACAAATTCAATTTGCGTTGGCAAAAAAAGATCCGAACGGAAATTGCACTAACGGAATTGACCGTGTAACATCTACTTTAACTAACAGTGCTGATGATAATTCGAAGCTTAATGATTGGCCGTCTTCTAAATATTTAAATGTTTGGACAGTTAAAACTATTGGTACTGCCGGTGTGGCCGGATATGCTTATTATCCCGGTTCAACAAGTGCTGCTAATGATGGAGTGTTAATTTTATCAAATTACATTGGAAGCATAGGTACAGGAAGTACTGCTACTTCACGTGCATTAACGCATGAAATCGGACACTACTTTAATCTGGCACATACATGGGGAAATACAAATAATCCAGGTGTTGCTTGTGGTACCGACCCAATCAATGGGGATCAAGTTTCAGATACACCAGTTACAAAAGGGCATACAACCTGTAATCTTACTGATGCTACTTGTGTTCCTCCGATTATTGAAAATGTGCAGAATTATATGGAATATTCTTATTGTTCCAACATGTTTACTGCCGGACAAAGAACACGTATGCGTTCAGCGGCAACAAGTTCAATGGGATCAAGAAGTACATTGTGGTCGGCAGCCAATCTTACGGCAACAGGTATTACTGCCCCGGCTGTATTATGTCAAGCTAATTTCGAAACGAATAATGTTTATAATAATATTCTTTGTCAAGGCGACAGTGTTAAGTTTACCGACTTATCATGGAACGGACATCCTACTTCATGGAACTGGACGTTTCAAAATGGTACACCTGCTACTTCTACCGATTCTATGCCAACGGTAACCTACAATACACCGGGCTTATTTAATGTGTCATTAAGCGTCTCCAATACTTCGGGTACCGTAAGTGCAAGCAAAACAAGTTATATCAGGGTTAATCCTTCAACAGCGGTTTATAGCAATTCAATTTATTCCGAAGGTTTCGAAACTTCCGCTATTCCTAATACCGATTGGCAGGTAAATAACGAAGCTCCCGGAGCTAATACTTGGGTGCAAACGGCATCAGCGAGTTCTTCAGGTACTAAATCAGCCATGCTTACCAATACTGCTGCTCAAAGTGGTAATGTGGATGAGTTAATTAGCCCATCCATTAATATGGCGGCTATCACAGGTATTAATCCGGCATTGACTTTTAAAGTTGCTTATGCCCAACGTACTTCAGCCGATGCTGATAAATTGGCTATTTATGTTTCTTCTACTTGTGGTAAATCATGGATTATCCGTAAGGCGATTACTGGTACTATGTTAGCTACTGCTCCAGTAAATACAGGAACTTTTGTTCCCACATCAAGTCAATGGGTTACTCAAACGGTTAGTTTGAGTTCGTATGCTACCAATACTGATTTGTTTTTCAAGTTTGTATTTACAAGCGGAGGTGGTAATACTATTTATATTGATGATATTAATATTAAGGGAACACCATTAGGAGTGGATGAATTAACAAGCAATCTTAACTTTAATGTATATCCAAATCCGGCAGAGGAAATTACCAACATCAATTTTAATTTGATTGATAAACAGAAAGTTTCACTTAAAGTATTTGATGTAGTAGGGCGCGAAATTACTTCGGTATATAACGGTGATCTGCCAGCCGGCGAACACCAGTATACCTTGAACCAAACCACTAAACTTTCATCAGGAATTTATTTTGTTACTCTTAATATTGCCGGACAAAACTTCAGCAAAAAGTTAATTGTAAAATAAGCGTATACTTTCACCTTCTGATAGAATAAAAAAGCCTCTTACATTTTTGTAAGAGGCTTTTTTATTTCTAAACCGATTGATTTGTCTTTACTCTACCACAATCTTTTTATTCACTACATTTTTATTTGCATCAGTTATGTGCACAAAATAAACTCCCTTTGCATAACCACTCATATCAAGCGTTGCACTTTTTCCATTAACCTTTAACCATTTATCATTAACCATTCTCCCTGTTACATCCATTACTTTTATTGTTGTGTTTGTTTGTTCGGAAGAAAATGAAATGGTGGTTTGTGAAGTGGTTGGGTTTGGATAAATATTTATAGTTCCTAATTCAATGCCATTTGTAGCAATTCCAATTGTACTTTGAGCATGAGATGAAATAAAATTTCCGAAGGAGCATGGGTGCCCATGTACTGGTATTGTAGTAGAAACTGTATTTGTTGCTGCATTTATTACACTAACGGAATTTGAATAAAAATTTACTACATATACTTTAGTACCATCTGGTGTTACTGAAATTCCCCAAGGACCATTTCCAACAGGAATTGTTGTGGAGACTGTATTCGAGGACGTATTAATAACACTTACTGAAGCTCCATTAAAATTAGTAACATACACTTTACTACCGTCAGGGCTAATAGCAATACCTTGTGGTTTTGAACCTACAGGTACATATGCCGAAATTGTATTTGTTGCAGTGTTTATTACACAAACTGTATCACTATTTCTATTTGCTACATAAAGTTTACTTCCATCTGGTGTAACTGCTAATCCTTGTGGATATTTTTTAACATTAACCGAATCCATTAATAAATTGGTTGACGTATTAATTCTTATCACCTTGTTTTCTAACCCAACAGAAACATAAACTTTACTGCCATTAGGCGAAATCGCAACACCGTCAGTACCTTTTGGAATTCCTGCATATACTGCATTTGAAGCAGCATCAATCACATTTACGTAATTATTACCTTGGGCAACATAAATATTATTTCCATCAGGAGTTACACAAATTCCATTAGGCTCAAGACCAACATAAATTGTATTGTCAATATTATTAGTTGAAGTATTAATTACACTTACAGTATTTGAATAATAATTTGTAACATATACCTTACTGCCATCAGGGCTTACAGATACCCCACGTGGGAAATCTGTCCCGATCCTAATTGTAGTTATTACTGCATCAGTTGCAACATTAATAACTGAAATTGTACTGTCTGCTCTATTAGTAATGTAGGCCGTTTGTGCATACGAGTTCGAAATAAATAACCCTGTTACCATAAGGACGAAAAGCATCATTTTGTTGTATTTGTTTTTGTTCATCTGTTTTGTTGCGTAGGCGCCACATTAGTTAAATATATTGGCTTTTGGTTATTGCCCCGTTTATTATAGTGGGTTCTGAACTCCACTTTTATTATCTTCTTTAAACGTGTCAGGTTTTAGAAACCTGACACGTTTAATGTCTTATTCTATTATTATCTTTTTGTTTACAATACTTCTATTCACATCTTCTATCCTCACAAAATAAACTCCCTTGGTTAAACTACTAACATCCATTGTCAATTTTTCATTATTAATTATCAATTCCTTTATAACCTCCTCACCAAGTACATTAACAATTTGTACACTAGTAATATTAAATTTGTTACTTGTAATTTGTATTTCACTTGTTGCAGGGTTGGGATAAATAACTACACTATTATTATCTGCCCATTCATCCACACCCATATTATTAATAGTTACACAAGCGGAAGTAGCCGAACAGCCATTTAACGTAACAATTACAGCATAGCTTCCATTTGCAGTAGCAGTATAGCTTTGGCTGGTAGCACCAGTAATTGGTGAGTTGCCTGTAGTACAGTTTAACCATTGATACGTAGCACCAGCTTGGTGCGCAGTAATTGTTATTGAACTTGTAGAAGTAGTTGAATCTATTGCTGGCTCTAAGGTTACAGTTTGGCTAGCAGTTGCAGTATTCCCGTTTCCATCAGTTACCGTCCATACTACCGTTGTTGTTCCTACTGGAAATGTTACAGGTGCATTGTTGGTAACATTTGCTACCGTGCAATTATCTGCTGTTGTAGGTGTTCCTAATACAATTGCTGTACCATTACATTCAGTTACATTTGCAGGTGCTGTAATGGTTGGATTAACCGTATCTGTTACAGTTACGGTTTGAGTTGTCGTTGCTATGTTTCCATTTCCATCTGTAACCGTCCAAGTTACTGTTGTATTGCCAATCGGAAATGCAATAGGCGCATCATTAATAATACTTGCTACAGAACAATTATCTGCTGCTATAGCTGTTCCTAAATTTACTCCTGTTGCGGTACATCCCGAATTTGTTGTTGCATTAACATTTGCAGGTGCTGTTATTGTTGGATTAATAGAATCATTTACAGTAACGGTAAATGAACAAGTAGAGGTATTACCTGCCGAATCAGCTACGGAATAAGTTACAGTAGTTGCACCAACTGGGAATGTTGAACCGCTTGAAAAACCTGCAACTAAAGTTGTTATTGCATCTACGCTCCACGATATTATTACCTTGCCATCACCTGTATTACCTATACTGTCAATCTGATTACTTCCTACATTAAAAGAACCGCCACCGCCGCCACCATCGAAAGGTCCACCACTACTTACCGCACCGCCTGCACCACCGCCACTATAACCGCCGCCACCGCCTGCACCAACTAAATTACACCAACCACCACCACCGCCGCCGCCGCCATAACCTCCTGCGGTAGTGCCACCACTACTAGCTCCTCCTGCTCCACCTAATAATGGTGTTGTTCCTCCATATCCTATCGTACAGCCTGTTCCTCCTCCATTTGCTCCATTAGTAAGCCAACCTGCTCCACCTCCTGCATATCCATTTACAGAAGGAATCGTTGCCCCACTGCCAGCTATTCCGCCGCCGCCGTAATTTGCAGGACCGCTGGTGCCATTTATACCTGTTGAAGCATTTGCCCCATTTACGCCGCTTCCATTTCCATAACATGCTCCGCCGCCGCCGCCCGAAGCGATAAGTAATGTGTTGTTATTAGTTGAATCCCAAACAAAAGTGCCGCCGCCACCGCCAGCACCATAGCCTCCTGTAGCTGCCTTGCCACCGACTAATATATTTAAAACATTTCCAGAAGTAGCAGCAAAAGTACCTGACATAATTGCTCCTAATCCTCCTGAAGCAACAGGACTATTGACATCCCCCCCTTGTGCACCATAGGTTGTAATAGTCATTTTGGAAACTCCGGCAGGTATGGTGAAGCTTTGAATGGATCCTGCATAAATAAAGGTTTTATTATTGATATTTACACAAGGATTTGTTCCTACTGGGGGCGTGAAATTTACAACTACTCCACATGTTCCAATACCATTATTCACGGAAATATTAGTTGGGCAAATAATTGTGGGGCATTGAGCACTTGAATCCAAGCTAATAAAAATGATGTTTAAAATAAGTAATAACTTTCTCATTTTGTTGGTTGCGTAGTCGCCACATTTAATTTATTGTATTGGCTTTTGGTTATTACCTCGTTTATTATAGTGGGTTCTGAACTCCACTTTTATTATCTTCTTTCACCTTGTCAGGTTTTAAGAACCGAATTCCGAATCTGTATGTCATTTTACCACTAAGGCACACAGTTCACTAAGCTTAATTTGTCTAAGTGTTCTAAGTGCCTTAGTGGTGAAAACCTATTGCACTATTATCTTTTTGTTCACTACTGTATCGTTCCCTGAGCCTGCCGAAGTGGCTATCCTCACAAAATAAACCCCCTTGGTTAAGCTACTAACATCCATTGTAAATTTTCCATTATTAATTATCAATTCCTTTATAACCTCTTCACCAAGCACATTAACTATTTGCACACTTGTAATTTGATATTTGTTACTTGTAATTTGTAATTCACTTGTTGCAGGATTAGGATAAATAACAACATTATTAGCATCTGCCCATTCATCTACACCCATATTATTAATAGTTACACAATGCGATGTAGCCGAACAGCCATTCAATGTAACAATTACAGCATAGCTGCCATTTGCAGTAGCAGTATAGCTTTGGCTAGTAGCACCGGTAATTGGTGAGTTGCCTGTAGTACAATTTAACCATTGGTAAGTAGCACCAACTTGGTTTGCAGTAATTGT
>CAIRRW010000254.1 GCA_903881065.1 uncultured Bacteroidota bacterium | reverse complement strand
TTTAAGTATATTTTCAATTTTTAGAGATGGATTTTTAGAAATAATTAAATAATCAATAGTCATTGGTTGTAAATCGAATTTTCCTGCATGTTTTAATGAATTTTGATTATTAATAATTACCATTCTATTGTTATAAAACTGTACATAATTATTCTTCACACTAAGGGTATGAGTTTCAATATTAGTTGAAGTTATTTTAGTTTTATTTACGCCGCAATCCCACCAATTATGTTTTACATGATATAATAATCCTTTTTCATCCTTTGCAAATAAAGTATCTGTAACGAGTATATTGCTTTTCCCACTTAAAAAATCTATTGCCGATGTTTTAGGAATATTATAAACAATAAACTTTTTCTGGTGGTATTCATTAATCTGTTCAACAGTAATTGTTCCCAATAAAACTACTATCAAGTTTAAAGCATAAATTAAAAAATTGCGTTTTTTATTTACCATATATCCTGTCATTAAAATAATTATTCCATAAATGATAATTGTTTCAAATACAGTAATTGAAATACCTTGAATGAGTGAATGTGGAAGTTGCTCAATAAATCTTAAAAATGAATTAAGAACACTGATTCCTGCTCCAAAAGCCAGAGATAGATATTTTGCGGCGAACGATATTTTAGCAAACGCAAACAATGAAATTCCTGTATACATTATTAAAGTATATAATGGTATTACGATAACATTTGATAACAGGAAATAATTTGGGAACTGGTGAAAATAATGCAGACCTAACGGGAATGTCGCAATCTGTGCTGCCAATGCAACACAGGTAAGTTCCCAAATCTTATTTACTAAATTGTAATCGGATTTATATAAAGAGTTGATTTTAGGCTGAAGATATACAATGCCAATTACTGCAAGATAAGAGAGTTGAAACCCTGCTTCCATTAATATAAATGGATTAATGATAAGAAGAAGGAATGCAGATGCGGCCAACGTATTATAAATATTGCTATTTCTGTTAAATGATTTTGCAACAATTATAAAACTAAACATAGTGGCTGCCCTTAAAACGGATGGAGCAAGCCCGGTAAGCATAGCATAAAACCAAACAAGAGATAATAGTATTATTGCTTTGATAAAGGTTCCGTATTTGATTTTCTCCAGAAAAAACAATAACCAGTTTAATACAAAATAAATAATGCCAACATGTAATCCAGCAACAATCAATACATGTATAGCGCCTGTGCTTGCATAAGATTGAATTATATCTGCATCCAATTTATCCTTATATCCTAATAAAATTGCTGCACCAACAGCTAACTCATCACCTTGTAAATGGTTATCAACAAGAATTTTTAAAAGATTATTCTGTACTTCATTTGCATATCTATAAATAAACCAACCCTTATTTATTCCTGTATTCAGCCAGTTGCCAGTTTTTATATATGTTTGATGATATACATTGTGAAACTTTAAGAAAGTTTTATAATCAAATTCACCGGGATTTTGTACAGGGGGGATTTCTTTGAATTGTGCATTCATAATTAGTTCATCCCCGTACTTTAATTTAAGTGCTTCCGCATCTTTACTAAAATAAATTATCGCCTTGCCACTTGTATGTTCCCATTTATCAATTTGTTTAACAGCAATAATTTCCATCACCGCTTTAACTGTTTTTTCTTTCTCGATATATGGGTCAACAAGTCGGGCTAAAACTATATTGGTACTATCGTTATATTGGGAGAAGTGATTGGAGGCGTATCTTTCTGTTTTTAAAATAGTAACTTGATAGGCTGTAATATAAAGGGCGAAAATGATAAGAAAACCTAGTAACCATGATTTATTACCTGTGGAATTCAGTTTTTGGAAAAGTGTAATTAAAGCAATTATTATAACTAAAAAACAAATAATATAATTCAGAAAATGGAATTGAAAAGGGACATAGATAGCAGTGACAATGCCTGCTATAAAAGGAATTATCAAACGTATTAGCGGATACTTTGCCCATATGTTCAAGAACTAATTTTTAATTCATTGCTAAAGTAATCAAACTAATCCAATGTTTAGTAATATTAATATTTACTTTTATTGAATCAATTAAAATACAGTAAGCATGAAAATATCAAAGTTCGAAGTAAAAGATTTTCTTGATGAAAAGCTGGATAAATATAATCGGTTGAATTTTATTGAGTCGGATCCTATTTCAATCCCACATCAATTTTCGAAGAAGGAAGATATAGAAATTGCAGCATTTCTTTCTGCAACAATAGCTTGGGGGCAACGAATTACCATTATCAAAAACGCTAACAAGTTGATGAATTTAATGGATAACACTCCGCATGATTTTATTATTCATGCAAATCCAAGAGAGTTAGCCTGCTTCGATAATTTTGTTCATCGAACTTTTAATAGTGAGGATATTAAATTCTTTATAAAATCTTTACAGAATATTTATATAAATCATGGAGGTTTGGAAAAGGTTTTTATTAATGGTGTTTTAAAAAAAGATATAAATAAATGTGAAAAGGCAATTACTAACTTTCGGAATGTTTTCTTTTCAATATCTCACCCTGGTAGAACTACAAAACATGTTTCTAATCCATCTGAAAACTCTTCTTCAAAGCGTTTGTGTATGTTTTTACGTTGGATGGTACGCAATGATAAACGTAAAGTGGACTTTGGAATATGGGTAAACAATAACTTTAATTCATCTGATTTGATGTGTCCTTTGGATATACATTCAGGAAATGTAGCACGCAAATTAGAACTGTTGAACCGTACTCAAAATGATTGGAAAGCAGTAACAGAACTTACAGACACATTAAAACAATTGGATGCTACAGACCCCGTTAAATATGACTTCGCTTTATTCGGGTTAGGTGTATTTGAAAAGTTTTGATTTTAATCTGTAATAATAAGCTTATTTGTAGAAATCAATTTGGTATCTGATTCAGAAAATAATTGAAGAAAATAAATTCCACTTTTAAGATTACCTCTTTCAATATTAGTTTGTTTGCCTTTAATATTTAAATTCAAAAGTTCACTCCCCAGAACATCAGTAAGTTTAAGTATGAAATTATTATTTTCGGATGTAATCAAAATGGATGTTTCATTTGAAAATGGATTAGGAAATACAGAAACCGAACTGTTATTAAAATGCGAAGCAACTCCTGTAGTTACATCAAAATGATAGTAATAATGTGTAGAGTCAGTATTTATCCATGAACTGCCATTCCATACCTGATTTTTAACGCTTATCTCGTTGTTTTGAGTATTGTACCCCATAAAAGACTCAGTAGTATTTACCCAACCGGAAGCAGTTGTATCCCATACCTGATTGAGAATATTGGTTTGGTTATTATTTGTATCAAACGTATTTATTCCCTGTGTATTATTACGAAGGGTAGTGCCAGAAGCAAGTTGGTATACCCAGTTAATTTGATTGTTATGAGAGTCATATGAATATGAATAATGATATGAATCATCATATCCTGCTCCATTCCATGTTTGATATAATTCACTTGTTTGGTTGTTGTTGGCATCAAATGTAAACGTATCCAATGAAGAATTTATCCATACTGTTCCACTCCATACTTGAGCTTGATTAGTTAATTGATTATTATTCGCATCATATGTATATAATGATTGATTGGAGTTAACAAACGTACTGCCGTTCCATGTTTGAAATATATCAGATGTCTGATTTGTTCCTGAATACGTATAAGTATGTTGTTGACTGTTTACCCAATTTGTTCCGCTCCACAGCTGCATTAAATTATTTGTCATGTTATTTGTAACATCATAAGTAAATGTATACATATCAATACTGTCCCATATACTACCTCCCCAGCTTTCATCAGTTTTGGAAAGTAATAAATCAGTACCATTATAAGAATAAACTGTTAGAGTGCTGTTAACCCAAGTGGTTCCACTACCTGCCTGAGAAAGGTTGGTTAATTGGTTGCCATGCGAATCAAAGGTGTAAACAGAATAGTAGTTATTATCCCATGAAGTACCATTCCAGTTCAGATTTTGCTGTGATGCCAGTATATTGGTTGCTGTATATGTATAATAACTTTGAGTAACATTATCCCATCCAGTACCATTCCAGTTTTGATTTAACTCTGAAAGCATGTTGTGGTTAGCATCATAAGTATAAGCATTCCGACTTGTTTTTATCCATAATGGAGAATTAAAGGAAGATTCCACATCCAAAATTTTATTACTGTTGACATCATAGATATAAATAATTTTTGTAGGATTGCTCCATACTAATGCAGTTGTATCCCACGACCAAGTGTAGGTACTATCAAGTAATCCAGATAATAGATTCTTGTATTCATGTTTCTTATGATTTCCCTTTCCACTCTTTGAAATTTCTATTTTTGGATTAGAATTAGGATTAACAATATGCTGAAGTTGTTTCGGTATTAACGGTTGAGGTCTTTGTATTTGTTTTGTCTGAGCTAATACAGTAAAACCAATGAAAAAAAGAACAAAAGAGAGTAGTGATTTTGATTTCATATTTTCTAATTATTTATTGATAACAAAGGTAGTTAATTTAAACTAAACAATTGAAATTAAACGAGAATCTTGATTATTTATATGTAATTTAAAATTCATCGGCAATTATTGTTTTTCATTATGTTACTACATTTATTCAATTAACGCTTCAACAATAGTATTAAGGATTTCTGTTTTTATTTATAAAACATTTCTTTCCATTGCTTTGTCTATTTATCGGAACAATTTTACATTTTTCCGTTGCTTTCTAAATTCCTCTACACAATATTGCATGTTTTTGATTTAGTGCTGCACGTTTATGATAAAAGACTGCATGTTTTCGGTTTAGGGCTGCATGTTGATAACAAAAGGCTGCACGTTTATGAAAAAGCACTGCATGTTTATGAAAAAGTACTGCATGTTTATGACAAAAGACTGCATCTTTATCACAAAAGGCTGCACTTTTATGGTTTAGGGCTGCAGTTTTGTAAATAATGTAAAATAGTTTCGATTAAAAGGTCTTAATTAATTCGCTTTTCTATTGAACCTTCAACAATTAAACAAAAAAAATCCTGTTCCGCAACAGTCGTCAGCAGGAACAGGATTTAATTATTCGGTATTATTTATCTACAATACTCCTTCGTCATAGGCTTTTTCACCATGTATTGATTCATCCAATCCTTTATCTTCATCGGATTCGGAAACTTTTACAGGAGTAATTTTATTTATCAGAGCCAACATAAGGTAGGTAAATACAAAAGCATAAACACATGCTACAATAACAGCAATTGCCTGTTTTGCAAAAAAGTGAGCTCCGCCGTACATCAATCCATCAGCACCTGCCGGATTCATTGCTTTACTTGCAAATACTCCAAGCAAAATAGTTCCTAAGCATCCGCCGATGCCGTGTACTCCCCATACATCTAGTGCATCATCCCATCCCATTTTGTTTTTAAGATTTACAGCTACGTAACATACTAGTCCGGCAGCAATGCCAATTAGTACAGCAGATGGAAGCGAAACAAAACCTGCAGCAGGCGTTATTGTTGCCAAGCCGGCAACAGCACCGGTAAGTAAACCAACGAACTTAGGTTTCTTTGCCATACTCCACTCAATTACTAGCCAAGTGATAGCTGCGAAAGAAGCTGCCACATCTGTATTCACAAAAGCTAATCCAGTAACAGCATTTACATCCAAAGCACTGCCCGAATTGAAACCATACCAGCCAAACCATAACA
>CAIRRW010000253.1 GCA_903881065.1 uncultured Bacteroidota bacterium | reverse complement strand
CATAACTCAAAAACAATTTGTTAAAATTTAATTTTATATCAAATAGTTTATTAGTTCGCAGTCCAATTCATGAATATATTAAAAAAAGTATATTTTTATTTAAGGAATTTTTCTGAAATACTACCATTATTTTTAATGAGGAGCAAAAGAACACTCCCATTAAAATAATGGATAAGATTGGAAAAGAAATTAAGAATTTAGAACTAATAATTAAAAAAGAGAATAGCATAACACTTGATATGAGCAGTTATGCAAAGTGGAGTTTATTTTGTACAGATAATCGATGAAAATAAAAATGTGGTGAACAGAAAAGTGCTGGTGCAGTGATAATTTTATTGGAACAAATAAAAAAAAGGGGAACTAATTAGTTCCCCTTTTTTTATTCTTCCTTTTTCGTTCTCCTAGGTTTCGGTTCTTTCGGTTCTTTCGGTTCTTTTGGTTCCTTAAATTCTTTAATCTCTTTAGGCTTGTTAACTTGTACTATTATTTCCTGAAGTCCTTTGTCAAATGTAACTTCAACAGCGTCGCCGGCTTTTACATTCGCTTTTATTATTTCTTCAGACAAAGGGTCTTCCAGATATTTTTGAATGGCACGTTTTAATGGTCTTGCTCCAAATTGAACATCATATCCTTTTTCTGAAATAAAATCTTTTGCCTCTTCAGAAAGTGTTATGGTATAGCCCATTTCAGAAATACGTCCATATAAGGCAGCCAATTCAATATCGATAATCTTATGAATATCTTCTCTTGATAAAGAATTAAAAATAATAACATCATCAATACGGTTAAGGAATTCAGGTGCAAAAGCCTTTTTCAATGCTCCTTCAACCACACCTCTTGAATTTTCATCCACTGCATCTTTTTTAGCTGTTGTAGAAAATCCAACTCCTTGTCCGAAATCTTTTAGCTGGCGCGAACCGATGTTAGAAGTCATAATAATGATTGTATTTTTGAAATCAATTTTACGACCTAAACTGTCTGTCATTTGTCCGTCATCAAGGGCTTGCAGCAATAAATTGAAAACATCAGGATGTGCTTTTTCAATTTCATCCAATAAAATTACAGCATACGGACGTCTTCTTACTTTTTCGGTTAATTGTCCTCCTTCTTCATAACCTACATATCCCGGAGGCGCACCAATTAAACGGGAAACAGCAAATTTCTCCATGTATTCACTCATGTCAATACGAATCAATGCATCATCATTATCAAATAAATATTTTGATAAAATTTTTGCCAGTTGAGTTTTACCAACCCCTGTAGGACCAAGGAAAATGAATGAACCAATCGGTTTATTTGGATCTTTCAAACCTGCACGATTACGTTGAATTGCTTTTACCACTCTTTTTACAGCATCATCCTGACCAATGACTTTACCTTGTAAAAGCTCTGCCATTTTAACCAGTTTATCACCTTCCTGCTGAGCAATACGCTGAACAGGAACTCCTGTCATCATAGCAATAACTTCCGCTACATTATCTTCGGTAACTACTTGGCGATGCGTTTTACTATCTTCCTCCCATTGTTTTTTAGCAATATCCAATTGTTCAAGCAATGTACGCTCCGTATCACGCAATCGGGCAGCTTCTTCGTACTTTTGAGAACGTACAACTTTGTTCTTTTCTTCTTTAATATCTTCAAGTTTTTTCTCAATATCCTCAATGTTTTTAGGAACATTGATATTTGTAATGTGAACACGTGAACCTGATTCGTCCAATGCATCAATTGCCTTATCAGGCAAATGGCGATCAGTGATATAACGTGCAGTTAAAGCAACACAAGCTTTTATTGCTTCATCTGTATACGTTACATTGTGATGATCTTCGTATTTGGATTTAATATTATTTAAAATCTGAATTGTTTCTTCAGGAGTTGATGGCTCAACAATTACTTTTTGAAAACGTCTTTCTAAAGCACCATCTTTTTCTATATACTGACGGTATTCATCAAGAGTGGTAGCACCAATACATTGAATTTCTCCTCTAGCCAACGCCGGTTTAAACATATTGGAAGCATCCAAAGAACCGGAAGCACCACCTGCACCTATAATAGTATGTATCTCGTCAATAAATAAAATTACGTCAGGAGATTTTTCCAACTCATTCATTACCGCTTTCATTCTTTCTTCAAATTGCCCACGATATTTTGTACCTGCAACCAATGAAGCCAAATCCAAGGTAACAACTCGTTTGCCAAATAACACACGCGAAACTTTACGTTGGACAATTCTTAACGCCAATCCTTCTGCAATAGCCGATTTACC
Organism: uncultured Bacteroidota bacterium; assembly: GCA_903881065.1. GTDB lineage: Bacteria > Bacteroidota > Bacteroidia > 2-12-FULL-35-15 > 2-12-FULL-35-15 > 2-12-FULL-35-15. Next base: position 428 of record CAIRRW010000253.1, on the reverse strand, counting down.
AACTCCCGGCTCACCAATTAGAATAGGATTGTTTTTCTTTCTACGTGATAAAATTTGAGAAACACGCTCAATTTCTTTTTCACGTCCTACAATAGGATCCAGTTTTCCTTCCTCTGCAGCCTTTGTTAAATCACGGCCGAAATTATCAAGAACAGGAGTTTTAGATTTGCTGTCAACAGGCTTTTTGGCACTGCTGCTAGCACTAAAGCTGTCTTCTTCTCCCTCTTCGTCAGACGGGTTGCTTGGAAACTCTGCTTTAGGGTCGGTTTTAGTTAAATCAAGTTCACTCTTCAAAATATCATAGTTCACTTTAAAGTGTTGCAGCGCTTTTGTTGCTACGTTATCTTGATCTTTCAGTATGGAAAGCAATAAATGCTCAGTACCAATTACTGAACTTTTAAATAGTTTTGCCTCTAAGTAGGTAATCT
>CAIRRW010000252.1 GCA_903881065.1 uncultured Bacteroidota bacterium | reverse complement strand
TCAGAAATACATTGCCATACTTGTCGGCCGAAATACTCACACCTGTAGCTTGCCCTTCTATGTTTTTAGCCCATATATAATCACCGTTAGTTGAATATTTGGCAAAGAATGTTTCAGATATCAACTGGAGTTCTCTTTGTATAGTTATTTAACGTTAACTCGTTAATTACAATAATTTTTATTCTACAACAATTTTTCGATTAACTACATTTTTGTTTTCGTCACTAATGCTAACAAAGTATATTCCTGCTCCTAAGGTTTCTTTTTCAAGAATAAATTCTTTTCCTGAAAACGTTTCTGATTTTATTTCCTTTCCTAATACATCAATTATTTTTATGGTTGTATTATGTTGTGATTCGCTGAAAGAAATAGTTGTTTCATTAACCATTGGATTAGGGAATATGCTAATATCAGTATTTAATAATTGATTCTGAATTCCAATATTCGTACAATGCAAAGTACAATTTTGTGCTGAAGTAATGCCAGCAGCAGCAGTTATCAAACCCTGAAACTGAGTTGCAGAAGTACAGCTGTTTTTTAAATAGAAATTTAGCCAAGGTATCAACAGGTTAAAAGTTGTTGTTTGCTGTGTGGCTGCACTAATGGTAGCTTGTGGTGTGCAAGTTCCCTGTCCGAAATAACAGCTGGTATTTACACTTGCAAACTGACAATGAGCCCCACCTGTAATATTAATAAGCGTTTTGCAGCTTGAAACAAGTGTATCGTACATTGGTATCTGGTTGGTGGCAGGCGGTGCCACACAATCATTAACTCCCGAAAATACGATGGCAGGTATGGTAATACTTCTTGCAGCAGTAGTACTCGAAGGATTGGTAACAGCAGCAGCAAGTGTAGCTAAAGCAGTTATTGTTTGGTCATACTGCACAGCCAGAAAAGCAGAACCGCCTCCCATCGAATGTCCCATAACAGCTGACTTGTTAGTAACAGAATTATAAAAGAAGGAAGAAGAATTTGTCCCTTCCGCTTTCATGGCACCTACTAAAAATGCAATATCTTTTCCAAAATCAGTATGTGACGGTGAAATTGACGTTTCGGTAGTAGGAAAAACAATAATATACCCATTAGGAACAACAGCATTCCATACAACATCATACGAACTCCATGCCATCACAAAACCATGCCCGAAAACAAGAATAGGAAACTGACCGGAAGCTATTGCTACATTATCACCTGCAGTGTTCGCTGGATAATAAATTTCTGTAGTAATACTTCTATTCGAACGGGATACGTCGGTAAAAGATTTTGATAAATGCCCCACTTGATATGTTTGTGAACTAACAATGCCTGTAAGTAAGGTAAAGAAAATTAGGAAAGTAAAATGTTTTTTCATTAAGTATTGTCAGTGATTAAAGTGCTGACGCCGCACAATTACAGTAAGGTATATTTTTTGGTAAATGTAAAACATATAAATATCATATCATAGAATTAACTTATAATTTTAAAAACTAAAGAAAATTCAACAAGCTTTAATTAAAAAAATATGGTATTGAAAATATTAAATTGAAAAGACATTCTCTTGATTTCTAAATCAGAAGCATTTTCAGATGGTTTAAATAGTATAAGTTGCTTTGTTTAATAAAGAATGTTATATTAATGTGTAAGACTTACTTACTTGTTAATCAATAGTAATATTGATAAATAAAATCGTTTT
>CAIRRW010000251.1 GCA_903881065.1 uncultured Bacteroidota bacterium | reverse complement strand
AGAAAATAATTTATGCCTTATAAAAAGGAGTCTTTACCACCTTTGCTTTAATTGCCTTGTCACGAATGATAATAAATATTTCGGAATCTGTTTTGGAAAATGCAGTTGGCACATATCCCATTCCTATTGCCTTATTTAATGAGGGAGATTGAGTACCTGAAGTAACTTTCCCGATGATATTTCCTATAGCATCAGCAATAGGGTAATCGTGACGGGGAATTCCTCTGTCAACCATTTCGAAGCCTACCAGTTTTTTTGAAACACCTTTTTCTTTTTGTTCCAATAAAGCAGCTTTGTTTGTAAATTCTTTCGTAAATTTAGTTATCCAGCCCAATCCTGCTTCTATAGGAGATGTTGTGTCATCTATATCATTACCATATAAACAGAATCCCATTTCTAAACGCAGTGTATCACGTGCGCCCAAACCAATTGGTTTAATACCGTATTCAGCACCTGCCTCAAATATTGCTTTCCACATTTTATCAGCCACTTCGTTTTCAAAATATATTTCAAAACCGCCTGCACCTGTATATCCAGTATTTGAAACTACTACATTTTCTACTCCATTAAAAGTTCCTTTCTTAAAAGCATAATATGGTATCTCCGAAAGATTAATATCAGTAAGTTTTTGCAAAGCAAGAATCGCTTTTGGTCCCTGCACTGCAAGCAAAGAAGTTTTTTCAGAGATATTATGCATCTCCACATTCTTTGTATTATACTTTTGAATCCAGTTCCAGTCTTTATCAATGTTTGAAGCGTTAACAACAAGCATATATGTTTTTTCATCAATTCGATAAACCAATAAATCATCCACTATCCCGCCTTTATCATTTGGCAAACATGAATATTGAATCTTGCCATCCACCAATACAGAAGCATCATTGGAAGTAACCCGCTGAATTAAATCCAGTGCATTTTCACCTTTCAAAATAAATTCTCCCATGTGCGAAACATCGAAAACACCCATTGCATTTCTTACAGTAAGGTGTTCATCATTTAATCCGCTATACGACACAGGCATTAAGTATCCTGCGAAAGGCACCATTTTAGCTCCAAGTGAAATGTGTGTATTTACAAGTGCTACATTCTTTAATTGAGTTGCTGTACTTTCCATTTTATATTGTTTATTGATTATTGTTAGTAATTATTTCGGTTTGCAAATGTAACGCTTTATCGCTTCAAGAGTTCATTAAAACTATCAAGATACTTATTTTTTTGCGCATCCAAAGAATACTTTTCTTCCACGGTCTTTCTGCCTGCCAATCCTAATTTACGCCTTAGCTCATAAGATTCTATTAGTCTGGAAAGTTTTTCAATCCATTCTTCATCACTGTCTGCAAGGTATCCGTTAATTCCATCAGTTATTATTTCGGTATTTACACCTACTGCCGACATTATTGTAGGCACTTCCAAAGACATATAAGACAGACCTTTCAAGCCACATTTCCCTTTCACCCATTCATCATCAGGCAACGGCATTATCCCAATGTCAAAACTTCCCAATATCTTCACTTCAGTATTACTGCTCCACGGAATACCAGTGATACCAAGTTCTTCATTAATATAATCAGGATCGCCCATTACTTTAAAATAAACTTTATTGCCATACTTTTCTTTCAGTTTTTTAAGGAAAGGCAGTGCCGCTTCGAAATGTTTTATGGTTGTATGGCTTCCACTCCAGCCGATGCAAATCCTCTCATTATTGAGGTATACCGTTGTTCGTTGAAACAGTTTAGTATCAATTGTTGTTGGTACTATTTTAATATTTTTATTAAAAGGTTTTGCGTAATCAGCAAGATAATTATTGCCGGCAAACACCAGATGCGACAACGAAATAATCCGACCGGTTTTTTTTGCACTTTTCATCCATTGCCATATTTTATTGGCTTCCGAAGTATCGAGCAACCAAATGGAATCGTCAAAATCAAAAACCAGTTTGGCTTTGCTTTTGCTGAATCGATATTCAAAATAAGTGGAATAGGTCATAAAGGCCTCGCGCTGCACAAATACAATATCATATTTATTCGCCCTTCTCACATCCATCCATCTTCTATTGGCACTCTTCAGGGTTATCAAAAATTTCCTGATAATATGTCCCGGACTATAAAATACGGCATCGTCCTTTTCATTTAATATATAGGAGAGCTTGCATTGGTACCCGTTTTGAGTGAGAAACTCAAAGTATTGTTCGAACCGATAACGCTGACTTGGTGATCGGTCGGGACGATGGGCAGCTATGAATAAAATTTTGGGCATATGCTATTCCCGACAAAGATAGAAAGTAAGGGCATATAGTGTTGAATTATTATATAACGTATTTTTAAGGGTATTGTAAGTACAACTTATTTATAATAAATGTCCCGAAGTCCAACCGTACATTTCAACGCCTCAACTTCGTACCTACTAACGAAGTCGGGTTTCAGCTTATTATATCGGAAAGCCAACCACGGCGAATAGGCCATTTTCTTTATCATGTTCACTAGTAATAAAGCATTTTATTCAGGAGGTCTACCTTTTCACTTGGGAGTTCTACCTTTTTACTCGGGAGGTTTACCTTTTGTGTCTGGAGGTCTTCCTCTTGACCAAAACAGCCTACTGTCAGAAATCCCCCTTTTCTAATCTCAAAAATCCATTTAAAAGATTGATTAAAAAGTATATCCATTTATAATTACAACTAAAAACCATATAACTATATAATTTACTCGGTGAAGAGGTGAAAAAAGAATTGATAATTAATAATGGAAAATTTACAATGGATGTAAGCAATTTACCATGCGGAATATATCTTGAAAAAGTTTCGTCGAAAAAAGAAGTGCTAACAAAACATATGGTGAAGGAGTAGAGATGTTGTTACCAAATAAAAAAGCTTCGTAGAAATACGGAGCTTTTTTATTTACACAGACTAGTAAACAAGTAAACCAATGAACCATTGAACTAATATGTTAAACAAAAGTTACAATAAGTCTTGTTTCGAAAGACTGGATACTTCAACATTAATCCATAACTTTGGCACGTAAAGATATACTATGAAAACAATTGATTTTCTGTTTCAACGCAACACTCCCCGCTGGGTTATCTTTTTCATCGACCTCGGCATCTGTTTGTTTTCATTGGTACTTGCCTATTTAGTAAGGTTTAATTTTTCGATACCTCCTGTCGAAATTCAAGCTTTCCCAATTGTATTCGGGCTTGTTTTATTTATACGTGCAATAAGTTTTTACTTTACTAAAACGTATCAAGGCATTGTAAAATATACAAGTTCGAAAGATGCACAACGTATTTTTACTGTGATTACTGCAGGAAGCGTAATTTATGTTCTGATAAATTGTATTGCTTATTTCGGCATCAATAAAAAGTTCCCTATCCCATTTTCTATAATAATTATAGATTACATGGCAACTGCTTTTTTGATGATTAGTTTGCGAGTAATGTTCAAGGCGCTTTATCTGGAACTAACCAACCCTAATAAAGACAAGCGAAGTGTAATTATTTTCGGTGCCGGCGAATCAGGAATTATTACCAAAAGAACATTGGACCGTGATGCGGGTACGAAGTATAAAGTGCTTGCTTTTATTGATGATAACGCGAAGAAGCACGGTAAAAAACTGGAAGGTGTTACTATTTATGGTATCGAAAAACTGAATGAATTACTGGAACATAATGATGTTTCTAATTTAATCATTTCCGTGCAAAGTCTTTCTCCGGTGAGGAAGCAAAGGATTGTGGATATCTGCCTTGCATACGATACCAAGGTTTTAAATGTTCCGCCTGTAACGAATTGGATTAACGGAGAACTGAGTTTTAAACAAATTAAAAAAGTTCAGATTGAGGAATTGCTGGAACGAGAGCCTATACAGCTGGACAAAGAAGATATTAAAAAACAACTTACAGATAAAGTGATTTTGGTTACCGGTGCTGCAGGCAGCATTGGAAGCGAAATAGTAAGACAATTAATACCTTTTAATCCTAAGAAAATAATTTTACTCGATCAAGCCGAATCTCCGCTTTATGAGATGGAGATGGAACTGCATGATAAATTTAAAATTCAATCATACGAAATTGTGATGGGTGATATCAGGAATAAAGAACGAATGGAAAATGTTTTTCGAACGTTTCATCCTCAAATTGTTTTTCATTCAGCAGCCTACAAACATGTGCCAATGATGGAAAATAATCCATCGGAATCAATATTTACAAATGTATTGGGTACAAAAACCATCGCTGATTTATCGGTTGAATATAAAGTGGAAAAATTTGTAATGGTATCTACCGATAAAGCTGTGAACCCTACAAATGTGATGGGTGCAAGCAAACGGATTGCTGAGATTTATACACAATCGTTAAATAAAAAATCGACCACCAAATTTATTACTACACGCTTTGGAAATGTGCTTGGCTCGAGCGGTTCGGTAATACCTCGTTTCCGCCATCAGATAGAAACAGGAGGACCGATTACAATTACTCATCCGGATATTACCCGTTATTTTATGACCATACCTGAAGCCTGTCAGCTAGTGCTAGAAGCAGGTGCAATGGGCAAAGGCGGTGAAATATTTATTTTTGATATGGGTGATTCTGTAAAGATTTATGACCTTGCGGTGAAGATGATTAAACTTTCGGGACTGGCGTTGGATAAGGATATTCGTATTGTTTATACAGGT
>CAIRRW010000250.1 GCA_903881065.1 uncultured Bacteroidota bacterium | reverse complement strand
GCAACAGGCCGGCGTATCTGGCGCCGCGCTGAAGCTTATTTTCGGATATAGCTTCGCGGCAATTTTTGGAAAAGCTTCTCCGGTCGTTTTTTATCTTTCCAACTCAGCGTTTCTTTGCTGGCTGATTTTTATATATTTTTTTCTCTCCCTTATTTACTAAGCCACTTTTTTCTTTTGCAATCACAAACTTTTTTAAAGGTTTTGCAATTATTTCTTTTTTCTGACTCTTGATAGGTTGAGTCTTAATTGCTTTTTTCTTATCAATACTCCTGCTATTAGGTTGTATCGCTTTTGCTGTATTTAGTTTCTTCTTCACAATATTTTTGGCCTGAACTTTCTTAACTGCATTTTTTTCAGGTTTTGATTTAGTAGCCTTATTCTTCTTCGTTAAATTTGAAGAAGGTATAGATTTGGAAAGCTTTTCAGCCTTTTTTATCTCCTTGACTTTTATGTTCTTTTTACTCATTTTAACTTCTTATTAAAACAATATTAGCGCAATATATAAAAAATTATCACTGAACTATTATTATTATTCGTTAAAATTATTTAAACCAATATATAATATGAAAAGATAAACATTATCTTTGCGCCCTGAAAAATCAAGAATAGGTATAAATACAGCGTTATTTAACTGATAAATTATTGATTTTAAGAATATTTGATAAAACATACAATGGCGAGGTAGCTCAGATGGTTAGAGCGCAGGATTCATAACCCTGAGGTCAGGGGTTCAACTCCCCTTTTCGCTACAGATGAAAACCCTTGAGAAATCAAGGGTTTTCTAATTAAATGTATCGCTTTCGTTCATAATTGGCATATCTCTCGTAATTAACTAAATAACCTTTGTCTGCTTTCGATTAGTCATTATGCCCTTTAACTTCCTTGTTCGTATCGTTTTTTAATTGCTCTTCCGCTTTATTAAACTGTTTCAATGAATCGGAAATTTCTTTGTTATCGAACTTGTCCAAATTAGGTTTTCCGGCGTTCACCCAAGCAGTGTACCACATGCTGCCAACTGTTAGAATGGCTGCTCGCATCCTATGTTCCACCATTCCATTAAGCATTTTATTATATTCGGATGTGTATTCCACCGAATAAACTTTAATTAATGTTTTGCCACGATTTTCAAAGCTGTATTTTTTGTCAGGAGAGTATTTAGCATTTAATTTCTCTTCGAATTTCAATACTGAATCTAAAGCTGCATTACTTGCTTTTACAGTGCTCCATGCCTTTTCAATTGGCTTATCAATATATTTTGCCTTGCCAACCCAATAATCATAACCTTCGGATTTAAGTTCGGGAATGCGCGATTCCCAGAATCCATGTATGCCTTTTTGATTTGTAAACTGCCCGTTATAATTGGATGTGGTATGCAACGGAACATGTGAATCAGCTATGTAATGACCTAAATCGGCAGAATAATGCAAAATCAAATCCATGTTTTCGGTTCGGAAAGCCTCCGTTAACCGACTCAACATTTTTTCGATATACCAGGGAACAATGCCATAGGCTTTTAAGGTGTCTTCCGAATATTTATTTACCGCATCCTTCCATTTATGAGGGACGGAATCATAAGCATATTTACCGTATTTATCCATATCAATATAATGCCTTGGCGCTTCATCCGGGTTGGCGTATCGCCTTTTGTCAGGGTCGACTGCATGCTCTGAAATATATTCGATATGATGTTTATAAAAACCAATCATTCCTTCAGGCAAGGTAAATACTGCCATTCGATTGATTTTTTTATGTGCGAAGAAACCCCAGGAATACGCTTCCTGATTAGTTGTAACAAATAATAAAATTATGGAGAATACTAAAGCAATGAAGAATTTTTTCATCAGGATAATTTCACAAGATACTTTCCTTCCAACACAGGAATAATATCCGTTTTATCCAACGCGAGACAATATTTTATATCATGCTTCAAACCAAGCGCAGCAAGTCTTTCGGCATGTGATGAATTTCTAATAAACTTATATGGATTAGTTTCGGCCTGCTGATAAAGAAAAGAAACAGACAAGGCAGCATCACCGTAATTAAACTTTGAATTCTTCAGCAATCGCTGCGACACCGCACCAGCGAACAATGTATCTTCCAAATTGAATTTGTTTTTCCACCCTGAACATAAAAGAATAATGTTTTTATTCTGTTCGCTAAGCCAGGCACACAATGCAGTAATATTTGTAAAAGCCCCAATAACAACCTGCGACGCATTTCTTGCAGCTTCAATTGCCTGCGTTCCGTTGGTCGTAGAAATCACAATGGTTTGTCCTTTGATTTTATCCGTCATGTAACTGTAAGGTGAGTTGCCAAAATCAAAGCCTTCCAATGCTATTCCATTTCTTTCGGCACCTACCAAAAACCCTTGCTTTTTATATTCAGCAGCCTCTTCAAGAGATGCGACAGGAATCATTTTTTCAACACCATTATGAAATGCAGTACACATCGCAGATGTTGCACGCAAAATATCAATAACAACTACGATGCAATCGTCTCTATGATATACAGGATAGAGGGAAGGGGAAAAGCAGACATCTATTGTTAATTTTTTTTTCATACTTAATTCGCTTTAATTAAAATCCCTCACACTAACTAAAAGGAAAATAATTTAAGCCTTATAAAACGGAATCTTTACAACCTTTGCTTTAATAGCTTTATCACGAATGATAATAAATATTTCGGAATCAGTTTTAGAAAATGCAGTTGGAACATATCCCATTCCTATTGCTTTATTTAATGAAGGAGATTGAGTACCGGAAGTAACTTTTCCAATAATGTTTCCTGCAGCATCAGCT
>CAIRRW010000249.1 GCA_903881065.1 uncultured Bacteroidota bacterium | reverse complement strand
GGAAATTTTATGAGGGCAGTGAAACATACGTGCCTTATAAAACAGGGGAATCAATGGTTCCTGAATTTCTGCCGGTAGGCAATTCAAAACATCAGGTACGGTTTACTGCTTCCACTCACGACCAAAAAGGAATTATTCAGAACACTTCGAAAGAAGCCATTGACAGTACAAAGCGGCTGGAATACAAACACAGACAAAATCATAAACAGCATTTGTTTTATGAGTATGATGAACAGAATGGAGCGGAGACACTTTTGATTTCGTATGGAATTACAAGTGCTGCAAGCAGGGAAGCGGTGAAAAACATAAGAGAAGAGGGAGGAAAAGTTTCGCTGTTGATAGTGAAAACAATGTTGCCTGTGCCGCCTGTGTATTTTGAACTAATGGATAAGTATAAAAAAGTGGTGATAGCAGAAGAGAATCTTTCGGGACAATTCAGGAATATTCTTTTTGGCGAGCGGGGAAATAAAAATGTAAAAGGAGTGAACGGAATTGCGGAAATGATAACTCCTGCAAGAATTATGGATGCTGTTTTGTGTGAATAAACAGGAAAAAAGCAAGACGATATGAATAACTTTTTAACGGATGCGCCATTACCTTTCTGCAAAGGATGCGGACATAATCATATAGCTGCGAATACCGAAAAAGCATTGCAACTGCTGGGTTACGACCCGATGAATATTGTGCTGGTAACTGATATCGGCTGCCACGGAATCATAGATAAATCATTTTTGACACATACAGTTCATGGTTTGCATGGTCGCTCGGTGGCATTGGCTACAGGCGTTTCGGCTGCTTTGAATAATCCCGATAAGAAAGTAATTGTTTTTATTGGTGACGGCGGAGCGACTATCGGAATGCAGCATTTGATAGATGCAGCACATAATGGTTTTAACATGACGGTGGTTATTCACAACAATTTTCTGTATGGAATGACCGGAGGACAACCGAGTGAATTTACTCCTTTCGGATTTAAAACGCCTTACTTGCTTGAAGGCGGTGTGAAGACGGGATATGATATCTGTAAATTAATTTCAGCCGTTGACGGAGTATCGTATGTATCAAGACTGGAAGGCATTTCAGACTTCTCAAAAGAACTTGCTGAAGCATTTTCAAGAAAAGGTTTTTCGCTTGTTGAAGTAATGGAAATATGCCCAAGCTACGGAGTGAAATCAAATCCGGGAATGAAACTTTCAAAGGTGGTGGAAGGGGCAGGATTGAAGATTGAAAAGTTTGTTGACCGAGAAGTAGAAGCATATAAAACAGTAGTGAAGAGCGAACTTAAACCACTTTTCAATGAAGAAGATGCAATCAAAACTTTATTTGCAACGACATTAAAGAAACCTATTCGCCTTATGTTATGCGGCTCTGCGGGAGAAGGAGTGCAGGCTGCAGCCGAATTTTTATTGAAGGCAGGAATAACTTCGGGATTAAACGGAACAAAAAAAGGAAGTTATCCGGTGACTGTAGGTGTTGGATTTTCGGCAGCTGAAGTAATACTTTCTTCTGAAGAAATACTTTATACCGGTTCGCCAAACCCCGATGTAATATGTGTTACATCTTCTGACGGATTGGAATATGCCCGCAAAACACTTGCAAACATGAAAGGCGGAAAACTATTTATTGACAGTTCATTGAAAGCTCCGGAAACAAAAGCAGAAGTTATTCCATTTCCTTTTAGAGAAAGAGGCGGAGCAAAAAACTCTTCCATTTATAATATATTCTATCTATTGAAACGCACAGAAATGATTCCGATGGAAGCACTGCTGCATGTATTCAATGAAAATAAAATAGCAAAGAAATTTGATTTGGAAAAAATGTTTCGGGCATTAGAGGAACCATTTGATGAGGAGATAAAGGAGACCAGTGCTCCTCCGGTTTCAAATAACTAAATAAAGAAGTCCCGAAGAAATTCGGGACTTCTTTGTTTTTCATGGTCCATTCGGACTAATCCTAGTCAAAATAGTAGAATCCAAACCAGAATAAAGTTCATTAAAACCTGTAAATTGATTCTTTCGTTCCTTCTTTTATTAAAAAGTTACCATACGTATTTTCTTTCCATTAAGCCTATAGTAAAAAGTTACTATGCGTGTTTTCTTTCCATTAAGCCTATAGTAAAAGTTGTAATCGTATATAGCATGAGTTTAAAAAGTTTATTAACGAGGTGCAGAAGTTATTTGAGAAGACTAACAATGAATATATTGTTACTTTTGCAAGTACCGATATGGATATGTTAGCAGCAATAGTACGACCGAACGTAGCAAGCGACATTCGGGCAGACAGAAACCGAAACGACCAGGCGAACAAAAAACGACAGTTACACGACCAGAACTTAACAGAACAGAACTTAAAAAAGTAGTTAGACAGACAGATGAACAAGGAATTGAAAACGAAATATAAAAAAGACTTTACGACTTTGACTGAACTTGTAAATTCATTCGACCCTTGTGGACTTATTGAAAGTGGCGCACCGACAGATGAATATGATTGCATAACACAACAACTCTTAAGCATGGCTTATAACAAAAAGATAAAACAAGAAATGAAAGAACTTATTCTACACGAAATAGAACATCATTTCGGAACACCTGACTTGACAACCTTGAATGAAACAGACAGAACGAAATTTAATAACGACCTTGACAAATTACTTAATATTGTTGAGAAAAAATTTAACTAACTTGACACCGAAACACACGACACGAAAGAAACTACAGCATAAATCCTTCAAACGTTCAATGGAAAGCTTCATAAAGATGTCAACACACATTCTCGACTGCGCTGCCATTGACAACTTACATATAGTCAGTTCGATCATAGTCGAGAACAAACAAAACAAAAAAGCTCTTTATAAACCATAAAGTGTTTTTTAATTAGAAAGAAGGAAAAAGTAATGAGGAAAATAATTTTAGGAATCTGCATTTGTCTTTCACAAATTGCACCTGCCCAAAATACGTTCAAGGCAATAATAAAAGATAGTTTAACAAAAGAACCTTTAGTTGGAGCGTCGGTAGTTTTGAAAGGAACTTCCTCCGGTAATACTTCGGACATAAATGGGAAAGTGGAGATTGCAAACATTCCTGACGGTAAGCAAACAATTGTTTTTAGTTACGTTGGTTATAAGGAATTTGAACTGCCACTTATTTTTCCAATTATAGATAGTCTTCAACTGAAAGCCATTTTACTTGCCCCAACAACTGGTGAAATGGAGGAAGTGATTGTAACCACAACACGCACCCATTCACGAATTGAGGACATTCCTATACGAGTTGAAGTAATTGGGAAAGACGAGGTAAGTGAAGAAACAAATATAAAACCGGAGAATATTTCAAAACTGTTATTGGAATCCACGAGTATTCAGGCTCAACAAACATCTGCCACCAATAGCAATGTCAGTATGCGATTGCAAGGTCTTGACGGGAAATACACACAAATTCTAAAAGATGGCTTTCCACTTTATGGTGGATTTGCTCAAGGGTTAAGCATCATGCAAATTCCTCCTCTTGACTTAAAACAAGTGGAGATAATAAAGGGTTCGGCATCCTCACTCTATGGAAGTGATGCTATTGCCGGAATTATTAACTTAATTTCGAAACAACCTCAGGAAAAAAGGGAACTGACTTTCTTAATTAATCAAACGTCATTGCTCGGAACGGATTTGAACGGTTACTTTTCACAACGGTGGGGGAAATTTGGGTTTTCGCTTTTAACATCAAATAATTATCAAAAGGAAATTGATGTGAACAAGGATGGGTTTTCCGATTTGCCAAAAATACAAACTTTTAATTTAGCACCTACCTTTTATTGTTATTTTAATCCTACGGCTACTTTGCGTTTTGGTTTAAATGGCACTATTGATAACCGAAAGGGAGGTGATATGCAAGTGATTGAATATAATGCGGACACATTGCATAAGTACTTTGAAGAAAATATATCGAATAGAATTTCATCACAACTTAATTTTGACAAGCAGTTTAAGAATGACAAATCACTCACAATAAAAAATAGTATCTCGTATTTTGACAGAGAAATCAATCAAACAACTTCTACTTTCAAAGGCAATCAAATAAGTAGTTATAGCGAGATTGCATACGTTTTTAAAATTTCCAAACATCACTTTGTATTAGGAGCCAACTTTCTAACAGAAAAATTTACAGAGGATAGTACAACAAGTCATTTACAGAGAAATTATAATTATAATACATCAGGAATATTTTTGCAGGACGATTGGAAACCAACAGAAAAAATTGCATTTCAAGCAGGATTAAGAACTGATTATCAAAATAAATTCGGATTGTTTGTTTTGCCTCGCATTGCTCTGAAGTATAAATTCAACAATACGTTTTATGTGAGAGCAGGTGGCGGATTGGGATACAAAGTGCCAAGCATTTTCTCGACAGCTTCTGAGGAAGAAGGGATAAATAATATTAAGCCACTTTCAACAAACATCAAAGCGGAAAAGTCGATAGGTGGAAATCTGGATTTTAATTACAAAACGCAAGTTGATGATGAGAGTTTTATAACATTTAATCAATCATTTTTTATCACACAAATAGCCAATCCCTTGGTGCTGGATACGTTCAGATTTGTGAACAAGGATAAACCTATTGTAACAAGCGGATTTGAAAGTAATCTGCGGTTTAATCTGGATGAATTTCAGATTCTTGCCGGATACACTTATGTGGATGCACGAAGGAAATATGACGATATTCAATCCTTTGTTCCATTAACACCGCAACATAAATTAAATCTTGATATTATTTATGAAGAAGAAAATAATTATTCTATTGCGTTTGAAGGATATTATATCTCTTCCATGTTTCGTGATTTTGATACAAAGGCAAAATCATATTATACTATTGGGCTCATTGCGCAAAAGCATTTCAAACATTTTACCATTATAGCAAATGGTGAGAATCTATTGGATGTAAGACAAACTCGTTTTGAAAATATTGTAACTCCACCAACTGCAAATCCAACATTTAGGCAAATTTATGCGCCATTAGACGGTCGAGTGTTTAATGTTGCCATTAGAATTGATATTTAACATCACTGGCAGTCATTAAGGTTTTGTGAGCGCTTATCACATTGATGACTTTCCTTCTTAGCTGATTTTTATCATAGTTTACTGCATCAAGTATAAATAGTTTTGTATGACTTTAAACAAAGCTTAAATCAGATTCTTATTTCAGAAGGAAGAATAATATACCGTTTCAAATTCAAAAATGAAGAAGGTAACACCCCGAAAAAAGAATAATATCAATAATAAAATTGGAATTAATATTTAAACAATAAAACAATGGCAACAGTAAAAGGAGAAATTGTGGTGAACACGGAAAGGTGCAAGGGGTGCGAGCTTTGTGTACCAGTTTGCAAAGAGAAAACAATTGCAATGTCGGCGAATTTAAACAGTAAAGGTTATCATTTTGCTTCAAGCATAAATGATGACTGTAATGGATGTACTAACTGTGCATTGGTTTGTCCGGATGGTGCAATAACAGTTTACAGAGTAAAATTAAAAGAGGAAAAAGTAAATTAAAATAATAGAATATGAAGGATATTAGATTAATGAAAGGTAACGAAGCAATTGCCGAAGGCGTTATTCGTTCAGGATGTGACGGGTATTTCGGTTATCCAATTACTCCACAGTCAGAAGTATTAGAATACCTGATGGCGACGAAAACAAAGGAAAGAACCGGAATGATTACGTTGCAGGCGGAAAGTGAGATTGCTTCCATACATATGGTGTATGGTGGAGCAGCTTGTGGTAAACGAGTGATGACTTCCTCTTCGAGCCCCGGTATCAGTTTAATGCAGGAAGGAATTTCATTTTTGGCAGGTACAGAACTTCCGTGTTTGCTGCTTAATGTTGTTCGCGGAGGGCCAGGATTAGGAACTATTCAGCCATCACAGTCGGATTATTTTCAGGCTGTGAAAGGTGGCGGCCACGGCGACTATAAGATGATAGTGCTTGCTCCTGCTTCTGTTCAGGAGATGTATGACTTTGCGAAACTTGGATTTGACCTTGCTTTCAAACATCGTATTCAAGTAATGGTTTTATCGGATGGTGCAATAGGTCAGATGATGGAGAAGGTGGAATTGGATGAACAGATTCCACGTCTTACTGATGCGGAGATTAAACAAAAATATCCTTGGGCTACTACCGGGAAAACGCCTGACAGAGAGCGAAACATCATCACTTCACTTGACTTGAATCCGGTAAAACAGGAAATAATCAATATTAATCTCCAGAAAAAATTCAAACATATTGAAGAAACTGAAGTTCGTTTTGAAAGGATTATGTGTGATGATGCAGAGTATTTATTTGTAGCATACGGCTCCAGTGCACGTATCTGCCAAAAGGCTGTATTGCTTGGCAGAGCTCGCGGAATTAAAGTTGGGTTGCTTCGCCCGATTACTCTTTTCCCTTATCCATCAAAGGAATTAGCGAAGCTTGCAAAGCAGGTTAAAGGTATGTTATCCGTTGAGATGAGCGCAGGGCAGATGGTTGAAGATGTTCGTCTTTCTGTTAATGGTGCTGTACCCGTTGAGCACTATGGTCGCTTAGGCGGTATCATGCCTGCGCCAGATGAAGTATTAAATGTTCTTGAAAGTAAATTTATAAAAGAAAAAAATTATGAGCTACATACCAACTAGAGAAGAAATTATTGAAGACCACGATAATGTGGTATATGAAAGAACGTGTTTGCTTACGGATAATCCGCTTTCGTATTGTCCGGGATGCGGGCACGGTACCGCTCATCGACTGATAATGGAAGTGGTGGAAGAAATGAATTTACAGGCTGATACAATAGGAGTGGCGCCTGTAGGATGTTCGGTGCTTGCATATGATTTTATGAATATCGATATGCAGCAGGCAGCACACGGAAGAGCGCCGGCAGTAGCGACTGGGATTAAAAGACTGATGCCTGATAAATTTGTATTTACTTATCAGGGAGATGGCGACCTTGCTGCGATTGGTACTGGAGAAACATTGCACGCATGTAATCGTGGTGAGAACATTACTGTGTTTTTTGTGAACAATGGTATCTATGGAATGACAGGCGGACAAATGGCACCTACTACATTACCGAATATGAAAACCGCTACATCGCCTTTTGGAAGAGACACTGAATCAATGGGGTATCCTTTAAAAATCACTGAATTAATTGCAATGTTACCAGGAACATATTATGTTTCACGTCAATCAGTGCATACTCCGGCGAATGTGCGAAAGGCAAAAAAGGCAATTGAAAAGGCAATACAATATCAAAAACTTAAAAAAGGATTGTGCTTTGTAGAGATTGTTTCCAATTGTAATTCGGGCTGGAAAATGACACCTGAAGAATCAAACAAATGGATGGAGGAAAACATGTTTCCTTATTATCCGTTGGGAGATATTAAAGTTCCAAAGTAAAATAGTTAAGAGTGTTTAACATGAATTTTTAAATTATATAAAAATGACTGAAGAAATTATTATTGCCGGATTCGGCGGACAAGGAGTTTTATCAATGGGAAAGATCCTTGCTTATTCGGGTATGATGCAGAATAAAGAAGTAAGTTGGTTTCCATCTTATGGCCCTGAAATGCGCGGAGGAACTGCCAATGTAACTGTTATTATAAGTGATGAACGCATCAGTTCGCCAATATTAAATAAGTTTGACACTGCTATTATTCTTAATCAGCAATCGATGGATAAGTTTGAAGACTCTGTGAAACCAGGCGGAGTATTAATTTACGACCCTAATGGAATTGTACGTCATCCAGTGCGAAAAGATATCAATGTGTATACCATTGATGCTGCGGATGAAGCTGCAAGATTAGGGCTTAAAAAGGTTTTTAATATGCTGGTGCTTGGCGCTTTCTTAAAATTGAAACCTTTAATTGAGCCTGAATATATGCTTAAGGGACTTGAGAAATCGTTGCCTTTGAGGCACCATAATACTATTCCGGAAAACGAAAAAGCGATTGAACGTGGTAAAGCAATTGTGAAACTGGAACATTTAATGAATTGAAGAAGTATATCTAAATAGTAAAATAAAAAAAAGAGGGATAACGAAAGTTGTTCCTCTTTTTTATTTTAACTAACCCTTTATTTAACTCAAAAAGGATCTAAGGAGACGAAAGTCTACTCTGCGCTTGAGCGGGGAGTAGAAACGCTCGAGCGTAGATAGGATTCGTC
The DNA here is from genome assembly GCA_903881065.1 of uncultured Bacteroidota bacterium. Classification (GTDB taxonomy): domain Bacteria; phylum Bacteroidota; class Bacteroidia; order 2-12-FULL-35-15; family 2-12-FULL-35-15; genus 2-12-FULL-35-15. The sequence goes on along the minus strand of CAIRRW010000249.1, from coordinate 575 downwards.
CCTCCGTAGTTAATTTTAGCTTTAAAAGTTCTTGAATAAGCTTTAATCAATAAGAAGCAATAATAAAAAATTCCGTTTTGGCGAAAATCAAAATGAAATTGCCAATAAATAAAAAACCTCCTTACATTTATTTGTAAGGAGATTTTTTATTATACCTAAACGGTAAACTTACACTTTCACATTAGCACGAATAATATTTAAAGCACCACCGGCTTTAAACCATTCAATCTGCTGGTCGTTATACGTATGATTCACTTTTATTTCGTCGTTGCTTCCATCGCTATGATGCAATACCACAGTTAAAGGAGTGTTGGCTGAAAAAGTAGTCAATCCGATAATATCAATTGTATCATCTTCTTTTATTTTATCATAATCCGCTTTGTCGGCAAACGTTAAACCAAGCATACCTTGTTTTTTCAAATTGGTTTCGTGAATACGGGCAAAAGATTTTACCAGCACTGCACGCACGCCTAAGTGACGAGGCTCCATAGCAGCATGTTCGCGGGACGAACCTTCACCATAATTTTCATCACCAATTACAATCGAACCTATTCCCTGCGCTTTATAAGCACGTT
>CAIRRW010000248.1 GCA_903881065.1 uncultured Bacteroidota bacterium | reverse complement strand
GTTCAAACAATTCATTTAATCCAAATGGAACTTATGGTAAATCACCAATGAAACCGATAAATACAGGCACTGTTATTTATTATTATCTGAAGGATTTGAAAGCGTCAATTAAAAATATATTTGGCAGAAATTTAAAGTATAGAATTGCTCACCATTATTTTTACAATCTCAGCGATTTTAAAAATGATTAATTTAGACAACAGAAAAAATAATTGATGGCACATATAATAGATTTAAAAACATTTACTGATAAAAGAGGAAATTTAACAGTCATCGAAAAGGTTATTCCATTTGATATAAAGAGGGTATTTTATATTTATGGTGTGGACGATTCGAAGCGCGGCGGACATAGACATCATAAAACCCGGCAGGCTGCAATTTGCATAAAGGGCAGTTGTACGATTTATAATAATGACGGGCAGAAGGAAGATGTGTTTGAATTGAATCAACCTAACAAGTGCCTTATTATTGAGCCGCAGGACTGGCATACAATGTATAACTTTACGGAAGATGCTATTTTAATGGTGTTTGCTTCGGAATATTTTGATGCAAATGATTATATATACGAACAATATTAGTGATGATTGAATACGAAAATCTTGGTAAATTAAATCAACCTTTCTTTAAAGAGTTTGAGCATGCATTTAAAGAAACGCTTGAAAGTGGTTGGTATATTTTGGGTAAAAAGGTTCAGGCTTTTGAAAATGAATTTGCTGATTATTGCGGAACAAAACATTGTATTGGAGTTGCAAATGGTCTGGATGCATTGATTTTAGCTTTACGTGCTTTTAATTTTGAAAAAGGAAGAGAAGTAATTGTTCCTTCCAATACATATATAGCTACCATACTTTCTATTGTTCATAATGGATTGGTGCCTGTATTGGTAGAGCCGGATATTGCTACTTATAATATTGATGCAAAAAAAACAGAGGAGAAAATAACTTCTAAAACGTGTGCAATTATGGTTGTGCATTTATATGGAAAAGTTTGTGAAATGGATGCTATAAATGCTGTTGCAAAGAAACATAATCTAAAAATTATTGAAGATTGTGCACAGGCGCATGGAGCAAAATATAAAAATGTAAGAGCAGGAAACTTCGGGGATATAAATGCATTTAGTTTTTACCCGACGAAAAATTTAGGCGCAATTGCTGATGCAGGTGCTGTTACAACTAATGATAATAGTTTGGCAGAAAGTATTAAAGCATTGCGTAATTATGGTTCGAAAGTAAAATATTATAATGAAGTGGTAGGATTTAATTCACGACTTGATGAAGTGCAGGCAGCATTTCTTTCTGTTAAATTAAAGTCGCTGGATAAAATAAATGAACATAAAAGAACACTTGCCAATATTTATTTAAAACATTTAAAGGCTGATTTTATAAAGCCTGTGGTGCATGCTGATTATTTTGATGCGTATCATATTTTTAATATTCGTCATGAAAAACGTGATGAGTTGAAGGAATATTTATTGAAGAATGATATACGAACGGATATTCATTATCCTGTGGCTCCCAATAAACAAGTGGCAATGAAAGGCATTCTGGATACTCAGCCCAGTCCTATTGCCGATTTAATTCATCAGACAACTTTAAGTTTACCGATATCCTATTTCCATACCGAACAAGATATTTTGAAAGTAATTGAAGTGATGAACAAATTTTAATGATGCCGAAATTATCTGTAATTACCATAAATTATAATAATAAAAGCGGTCTCGAAAAAACTATTCAGAGTTTGTTTTCACAGACATTTAACGACTTCGAATATATTGTAATTGACGGTGGCTCTTCTGACGGAAGTATTGATATCATTAATAAATATTCAAACAAAATTACTTATTGGGTTTCAGAAAAAGACAAGGGAATTTATGATGCACTTAATAAAGGTATTTCTAAATCTACCGGTGAATATTGTTATTTTCTTAACTCTGGAGATTATCTTTCGAATAATGATGTGTTCGACAATGTCTTTAAAAACAAGCCTTCCGAAGATATTATTTATGGAGATGTGAGTATGGAAATGGATGGAATTATTACCGGACATAAATTGCATCCTGATAAATTATCCACTTATTATTTGCTTACCGAAGTGATTGCGCATCAAGCACAGTTTATTAAAAGAGATATATTTCAGAAGTTTGGGAACTATGATTTGAAGTATAAAATAGTTTCGGATTATGAATTATTTGTAAGAATGTTTTTTAAACATACTATATCAATTAAGCACATACCCGTTGATATTGCTGTGTTTGACTTATCAGGATTAAGTAACAGGAAAGAACAACTAGCGCTAATTGATGTGGAAAGAAATGCTATCCATACTTTATATTTCCCGAAAGTATTGACAATGATTTATCATAGTTATGCGAAAATACTTCATTCGAAGTTTTATAAAATACCTGCTGTTGCTTCTGTGGTGAAAGTGTTTCGTGGATTTGCTTTTTATTTTATTAAACCAAAGGCTAAATAATTGGGAAATAAATCAAATAAGAAAATAACT
>CAIRRW010000247.1 GCA_903881065.1 uncultured Bacteroidota bacterium | reverse complement strand
GCTAAACCAAAGCTTTCAGTTTCGCTTGTCAATAAAAATAAATCAGCAATGGACAATATTTGTTCGGGGTTTACAATTTTACCAAGGGATTTAATATCATTGCAGGTATCTAGTTCTCTGCAAAGCTTCTCAATATTAGCTCTTTCAGGACCATCACCTACAAGTATCAGTTTAGAAGGAATTGCCTTTCTTACTTTATCAAACACATATAATACATCTTCAACCCGCTTAACTTTCCGAAAATTACTGACGTGAATTAATAATTTTTCACCATAAGGAGCATAAGCTTTCTTGTCGCAATGCTGATTTTCGGGTTTATAATCATCGAGTCGAATAAAGTTTGGAATAACACTTATTTCCTTGTTAACATTAGGGAAATTGATGTATGTATCTTTCTTTAGACTTTCAGAGACAGCAGTAACGGCATCACTTTGATTGATTGCAAAAGTAATAACCGGCTCAAAAGACGGGTCTTTACCTACCAGAGTAATATCTGTGCCGTGAAGTGTTGTGATAAAAGGAATATTTATTCCCTGAGAAGCTAAAATCTGCTTCGCCATGTAAGCCGCAGAAGCATGAGGTATTGCATAATGAACATGCAGTAAATCCAGCTTCTCGTATTTTACAACATCTACAAGTTTGCTGGACAGAACCAATTCGTAGGGTTGATAATCAAATAAAGGGTAATCGGAAACTGATACTTCATGATAAAACAAATTACCGGAAAAAAAATCCAGACGTACCGGCTGGCTGTAAGAAATAAAATGTACCTGATGACCTTTGGCAGCTAAAGCTGTTCCTAATTCGGTAGCTACCACACCGCTTCCGCCAAATGTCGGATAACAAACGATTCCAATTTTCATAAAGTGAATTTTATTCTATCTCGGCGTTCAACCCTCTTTCCAGCAGCGCAGTACACATTGGTTCCAAATAATCATAAGAACCGTTTTTTACAGAACATTTGCCATGATAATGTACGATGTAAGCACATTGTTCAGCCTGCATCGGCTCGTGTTTACATATCTTAATCAACGAATCAATTACATGATCGAACGTATTGAAATCATCATTATATAAAATGATTTGTTTGCCCGCAATGGCAACTTCTTCAGGTGCCAAAAGCACATCCGATTCAGTATCCGGATGGTGAGCATTAATATCAGAATTTTTCATTGTTGTATTTGAATAAATGAATATAGGGGAAATCCTAAACTAAAGATTTTAATTCAATCTCCCCATTCCTTTCTTTCCAACAAAGGTACGAATTTAAATTTACCAAATTCTGTTTTTTCAATATGTTTTGCGGTCTTCTTTTCGAGCAATGTCATTATTGATTCCTTGTCTCCCAATGGAATTACCATTCTCCCTCCCACTTTCAACTGTGCCAGTAAATCGTTGGGTATCATTGGTGCGCCCGCAGTAATAATTATCTTATCGAATGGTGCAAATGAAGGCAATCCTTTGTAACCATCACCATAGATGAACTTTGCACTGTAACCAATGGTCGGTAAAAATTTTATTGTCTTATCATACAGCTCCTTTTGGCGTTCGATGGTATAAACTTTTGC
>CAIRRW010000246.1 GCA_903881065.1 uncultured Bacteroidota bacterium | reverse complement strand
CGGGTTGACGCTGTTTAACGATTGGAGTGCAAGAGATATACAAACATGGGAATACGTGCCGCTAGGACCATTCCTTGCAAAGAATTTTGCGTCCACAGTTTCTCCGTGGATTGTAACGCTGGATGCTTTGGAACCTTTCCGAACTGAAGGTTATACACAGGAGCCAAAGGTATTGCCGTATCTTGAATACACCGGTGAACGCAACCTTGATATACAACTAGAAGTAAGTATACAACCTGAAAATAGCAATGGAAACATTGTTTGTCATTCCAATTATAAGTACATATATTGGACTATGGAACAGCAATTGGCTCACCATACTGTGAACGGCTGCAATATTAATATTGGCGACATGATGGCTTCCGGCACTATCAGCGGACCAACTCCTAATTCTTTTGGTTCCATGCTCGAACTTTCATGGAGAGGAACGAAGCCTCTTAAAATGAATGATGGTACAGAGCGTAAATTTATCAATGATAATGATACTGTAATTATTCGTGGCTACTGTGAGAAAGATAACATACGTGTTGGTTTTGGAGAAGCCATAGGGAAAGTATTGCCTGCTTTATAGTTTAAAGTCTTTATTTAGAAAAGTGCTTTGTAATTTCGACTCATCCTTCTCTATTTAAACAATCTTATTTAAGCTTACCTAATGGCATAGCATCAATTTACCTAGGAAATTGTGACATTTACAACCCTTAACGGTTATTCAAAACCGTTAAGGGTTGTTTTAGAATGTTTTATTTGTTCTTTAAAATAAAGATGTTGAAGTGTGAAAAAGTTAGAGGGAAATGAAAGAAGTGTTTTCCTAAGGAAAAGGTTTTAGTACCTAAAGTCCTTAGAAATCTCCTATACTTTTCTATTATACTTTATTAAAAACTAGAAAGTTCTAAAGCTCTGTCAGGAATTTCATCGTGTCCACCCCATCAGCATAATCAGAAAGAATAGGACATTGAGCATTACCAAAAGCAACAGCGTTTTTTATTGTCGACGAATTGGAAACAATACATTGTATCTTTTCTTTATCGTTTTCCAAACGTTTGTTCAAAGTGTCAAAGTCATCAAAATATTCATAAAACAAAACTCCGATGGGTGATGAATAACCGACATCTTCTTTAAGTAACAGGAAATTATTATCGAGCAAGGATGGAGTATCTGCCATTAAGTATACAGTTCGGTTGTACTCATAATTATTGGCATATTTATTATTGTTGACAACTTCCTTACAATGAAAAACGGATTCGTAAAAGGTATCAAATACATAACCTTTTGGCACAAAAACCTTTGAAACATTCCGGCAGCCCAATCCGAAGTAATAAAAAATATCCTTTGCAAGCAGTTTCAAATCCTCAGTACTTTCAGTTCCAATAAGCACTGCCACTGAATTTCTATTTTTACGAATAATATGAGGATACTTGCCGAAATAATAATCGAAATAACGTGCCGAATTATTGCTTCCCGTAGCAATTACTGCATCCATATTTTTCAACTGACCTTCGGTGAACTCAATGTAATCGGCAAAATTAGGTTCAATGGCAATTAGAACTTTAGTTACAAAAGGCAATAAATATTTATCATCAGAAGAAAGTTTTCCGACAAATTTGTTACCGGACAAAAGCACGCAGAGCATATCATGAAACCCAACCATCGGGATATTACCAGCCATTATAACAGCAACTTTAATGGCCTTCTTATTTATGGATAGTTTAGTGATATATTTCGAAATCCATTCCACTAGATTCTCTTCATTCAAACTATCTGAAATCGCCTCAATTGCAATCCTTACATTGGTTTCAATAAACCATTGGTTGTAAATATTAACCTTTTTGATGAGCTCCTCACAATCGTTATAAAATTTAGCGTTCAACTCATTATCATTCTGTTTTACACCTTTTTGTGAGAATTGTTTTAAGAATTTTCCGAGTGTAACAAATGATTTTATTCTACTGTCTATGTTCATTTTTGTATATTTGCATCAAAATTTTTACAAAACTAATAAAAACTAATAAGAATTATGGCAATTAAAATTACTGATGAGTGCATTAACTGCGGGGCTTGCGAGCCGGAATGTCCAAATAATGCAATTTATGAAGGAGGAAACGAATGGCGTTTCGCTGACGGAACTACTGTAAACGGTTCTTTTACTGGTAAAAGCGGATTATCTGCTGATGCAAATGATGCACAAGCAGCTGTATCTATGGACTTATATTATATAGTTTCTGATAAATGTACTGAGTGTGTAGGTTTCCATGATGAACCTCAATGTGCTGCTGTTTGTCCTGTTGACTGTTGTGTTGACGACGAGAACTGGCGCGAATCAAAAGAAGATCTTTTAGCTAAAAAAGAATCATTGCACGCTTAATTTCTGTTGAATAAATTTTAAAACGCCATTCTTTTCAGTTAGAATGGCGTTTTTGTTTTTAAGAATGAAATATACCACACTGCTTTTAATTTCACTTTTTTCACTTTCTATTGTCGCTCAATCAAATCCGAGTGACTCAAAAATTTTCCGCCATTATCAGGATTCATTAATTACAATTTGCAGTAAGTTATTTAAACCGGATAACAAAGATGCTGTAAATGATAAACTGAATCAACAATTACTTGCAACTTTCGAGACGGCCTTAAACATGCCAAATTCATTTGACTTTTCTTTCGATTCGTTAAGTATTTTAAAGTACATAAGTATTCTAGGTTCGCCTGATAATAAATTCAGAATTATTAATTGGAACGTTCCTAAAAATGATGGAACGCAAATGTATTATGGTTTTATTCAGGAGAAATATGAACAAATAACAAAGCATGGTTTATTTAAAAAACAACGAACAGAAACATTGCAGGTTTATCCGCTTATTGATAAATCTGCTGATGTAAAGAACCCTGATAATTATATTTCCGACAATAAAAAATGGTTCGGGATGTTGTATTATAAGATTATTTTAAAGAAAACGAAATCGAAAAGGTACTATACATTATTGGGGTGGGATGGAAATGATAAGATTACACGCAAAAAAATAATAGATGTGCTTACTCTTGATAACAATGGTACTCCAAGGTTTGGGGCTGATATATTTAATAATCAGAAAAAATATCCGAAGCGCATTATATTTGAATATTCGGCTAATTGTAATATGTCGCTACGATTCAGTACTAAAAAAGATTCAATTGTATTTGACCATTTAGCTCCTAATTCTCCTCAGCTTGAAGGGCAATTTCAATACTATTGCAATGATGGAAGTTATGATGGCTTTGGATTTAAAGGAGGGAAATGGAATTATGGAATGGATTTAAATGCAATAAATGAAAAGGATGAAAAGGATAAATTATATATTGACCCACGAACAGATAATTCAAAAAAGGAAAGCCGCAATCTTAAGCAAGATAGAAAAAAGAAGAAACAAAAATAATGATTAGTTTTGCCATCTAATCTTCATTGATAATAATATTAACTCTATAAAATAAACGTATGACAAAAGTTCACAATTTTAGTGCAGGTCCTGGAATTTTACCTGCGGAAGTATTAAAACAAGCAGCTGAGGCTTGTATTAACTTTGATAATCTTAATCTTTCTTTATTGGAGATTTCTCACCGAAGTAAAAACTTTGAAAAAGTAATGGACGAATCACGTCTGTTGGTCAAAGATTTATTAGGCTTGAATGAAAATTATAAAGTACTTTTTCTTGGCGGTGGTGCTAGTTTGCAATTCGCAATGGTGCCATATAACTTATTGCGTACTGAAGGAACTGCAGGTTATGTAAATACAGGAGTTTGGGCAAGTAAAGCAATTAAAGAAGCAACGATGATTGGCAATACAATGGTTGTGGCTTCTTCAGAAGATAAAAAATACAGTTATATTCCTAAGGAATATGAGGTGCCGGCTACACTTGACTATTTGCATCTTACCTCCAACAATACTATTTATGGAACACAAATAAAAAGTTTTCCGAAAACATCAGTTCCTCTAGTTTGCGACATGAGCAGTGATATATTCAGCCGTGTGGTAAACGGAAATGATTTTGCTTTGATATATGCAGGTGCACAGAAAAATATGGGGCCTGCCGGAACAACAATGGTGGCGGTTGACGAAAGAATACTAGGAAAAACAGGACGTAAGATGCTATCCATGCTTGATTATCAAGTGCAGATAAAAGGAGGCAGTATGTACAATACGCCACCAGTATTTCCAATATACGTTTCAATGTTAACCATGAAATGGCTAAAAGATAATGGCGGTGTAGCGTGGATTGAAAAAATCAATCAGAAAAAAGCAGATAAATTATATACTGAAATTGATAGAAACTCCATGTTCGTTG
>CAIRRW010000245.1 GCA_903881065.1 uncultured Bacteroidota bacterium | reverse complement strand
GACCTCCTGGTCCCAAACCAGGCGCGATGACCGGACTACGCTACGCCCCGAACTATACTACTAATTTAAAGAACCGTTTAAGCGGATGCAAATGTACTAATATTTTTAACCTACCAATAGAAATAATAAAAAAGTATTTTTTCTTTCTACGGAGAGTGTTATAATTAATTTGAAAAAAAAGTCAGAACCAATTAAATAGAATTCACTCATTTATTAATACTACTTTCTGAACTTCATTATTAGGTCGAAATTTTTCTCATAAAATTGAATATAATTTAAAAAATTTAGCAGATATTAAATTATTAAATTCAATCATTTTGGATAATAGAATTAACAATTTCAAACTAGAATTTATTTATTCATAATTATAACTATTTTAGCTTATAACTAAATCGTGTAAATAAATATATTCATGAAATAGTGCCAAAACTGAAAAATATTCAAAACCAACAATATAATCTACCTAATCATATTAAGAAGAAATTATTAAGTAAAATCACCAATGTAAACTATCACCCTACTCCACAATCAACTTTTTAGTTATTGATTTATCAGATGTATCGATTATCTATACCTGATAAATTCCTTTAGCAAATTATCGTACATCAATAGTACATTTTCCACTTTCATTTCTTTTAATTTATCACCCATCGCATTGATAATTTTAAGGTATTAATTTTTATCACTCCTGCATCAATAGTAACTGCTTCGGTTGCAGGATTAGTATAAAATGAAATATTATTCGCCCGTTCGTTTTCACTAATTCCACTTGAATAGTCGAACAGAATTATATCAATAAATAAGGTATTACCAAATTGATTATGACATAGATTTGAATTCAAATTAAAATTGATACTTGTAAAGCCGGAAGTAAGATCCATCCGCATAGAATCATTAACATCAGCAGTGTACCAATAGATATTAACTTGGTGATAGTTATAGATATAGTTATAGTTACCAACTGCATTGCCTTAAATTTCAAACTGTACTTGTCCGATAGTATTTCCTGATTTTTAAAATCGACATATAAACGGGCAGTATCAATTACTCCTACCGATGTGGTAATAGGTTGATACTCACAACAGAAAGTTAATTTTAAAGGACGAAAAGCAAATGGAACACCATTGGGAGGATTGCCGGATGTAGATGTCGGAGAAAGTACTAGAAGTAGTCAAGTTTTCGAAACTGCTATTGGTAATTTACTGTGCTTATATTGCCACGAAAAACAGCAGTAAAAAAGTGAGAAGAAACGTATTTTTTTCATACAATTGTTGTCGGTGATTATGTTGCTGACTCCGCACTTTAAATTAATTTTTTATTTGCAACAAAGGTCTCTACTATATTCCTCCTTAATAGTGATAATAATCAAAACAAGTGGTAATTGATTTTATTCAAAAAAATGCCGACGATATTTCTATTACCTATTTAATACTAAAAAAAGATTACAGTTTATATAATTAATCCGTTAATAAGTTTAAATCAAATTTTTAATCCTAAATTTTGTTTACAAATGAAGTATCTTTTCTGTAAAATATTTTAAAACATTTTTCTGATTTAATTACTGGAACTGAATGGTGGATTTGATTTGAATTTTTGTTACCAATGCTCATATGATGTCTTTTATTATTGTTTAAGTCCAATATACCTTTAGTAATTCCTTGGCATCTTTAATAGTTTCGATATCATAACCATCCAAATATTCATCTTTAATAATTCCGATTTCCATTTCAGCCATAGCATTTTCCATCGGGTCAACGCTTTCAGCCAAGCTAATTTTTATTTTATTATCCTGCAATAGCTTTAAACAAGCAGCGCTACAATATTGTATTTTCCTATCACTTTGGTGCGTGATGGCTCTCTGCTTTGGTGACAGAGAGCCATCACACGATGCGCGTATGCTTGCACTGGCTTCCAACGTGTAAGCCAAATGATAGCCTACAATTTTATGAGAATAAGTATCGGTAACAAAATTGATGTATACATGATTGTTCTTCAGTTTCCAATACGAAATATCGCTTACCCAAAGCTGATTGATAGCTGTTGGAACCAATCCTCGGATAAGGTTCGGATATTTTATTAACCAATGGAATGAGTTGGTTGTTTGTATTCTTCGATTGCGTTTTCTTACTAATAGCTGATTGGCTGACAGTCCTCCAAACAAGCCATCTCTACCCATTTTTATTTTATGTTCCAATAGATAAGGCTTCATAATTTCATATAACTACCGGGTACCAATTCTGTGGTGATTCTTTCTGATATTTTTTAATTCCTGTATAATCATCATTTTCTTCGAAGGTAGTTAATATATCTGCTCAGGAGTTTTTATAATAGGCCTGTCTGGTGATACCAAACCATCCACATAATTTGGCCAGACGTATGTGTGAAAAGCTGTTTTTCATTTCTTCTATTCTTCTATAGTTTGGTATTGAGCTTTTTTCGGATAAGTATTTTAAATTCTCTTTCTGCAATATCTACCATCGTTGAAAACGCAATTGCTTTCATTTCTGCATCTTTCAACTGTTTTTCCAGTTCCGAAATCCTTTTCTTTAACTGAAGGTTTTCAAATGAATCGTCTTATTTTAATGACGCATCCTCTTTTTGTTGCTTTCTTTTATTTGGCATCATGATTGTTTTTTACGCATTACTAGGCTTTTTTCTTCTTAGGTTTACAGAGTAACCAAATTCTCAAATCCATATCAGTAGATGACATCGTTCATCTGCACTTCCGAAATATTTTGCCAGATGGCCCGTTTCCTAAATCCGCTAGTTAGATAACCTTTGATTACTTCTTCTCTTTCTGTTTTTGTTTGATACCATGCTGATTTCTGAATAATTTTTCCTTTCTTTTTCTTGTTTATTTTTACACTTTTAGTGTAAACCTATTTTAGGACAAGACAAAATAAATTGTAAACTTTAAGTTATGAGATCTATTTTATATTAGACTAAATGAAACTTTTGGATAGCTTTGCCGCGAATTAAACCTCAAACAGCTAAATGAAAATTAAATTATTTCTGATTATAATGTTTCTTTTATCAATACAAAGTGTAAATGCACAATGTGTTGTTTTCAACGAAGTAATGGTAAATGCTGCCGGAAACTGTGATGGGGGCTGTAATCCAAATACAAGTGAATGGACGGAATTATATAACACCTGTAATTACCCGGTAAATTTGAGCTGCTACGTACTTACTGATGGTGATTTCACGGTAACATTTCCGCAAGGCACTACAATTGGAGCTAATGGATATTTGATAATAGGAAGTAACAATTCCGGTGGAGCAGTAAATATTAATATAGCAACCTGCAATTGTGCTGCAGGTAATACTATTGGCACATTTACAAATCCTAATGAACAGATAGTATTGGTAAACACTGCCGGTGTTATACAAGATGCCATTGTATGGGGAGGTGGGCAGTTTCCATTAAATATTACCTCAACATCGGCAGGTGGTTGCACTCCTATTACAATTAATGAACCAACAAGTGCTAATTTCACTAACGTGCCTGTAAGTGCTGATGGTTGTACTGTTGCACGAACCTGCGATGGATCTGCTACCTGGGAGGCAAGATGTGGCACTGCCATTTCAATGGGCACAACGAATGGATTAGCTACTATTCCTTCCTACACTGTATCTGATACTGTTATCTGCCTTGGCGCATGTATTAATTTTACAGATAACAGTTCGGGCAATCCTACAGCATGGCAATGGACATTTTCAGGCGCTGTTACCGCTACATCAACTATTCAAAATCCTGTTTTCATTTGTTATTCTACTCCCGGAAACTATACTGTTGCGCTGCAAGTAACCAATGCTTGTGGCACCAATAGCCTATCTCATATTAATAATATACATGTTAATCCCGGAGCTGCTCCAGCAGTTTCAGCCAATGGTCCGTTAAATTTTTGTACTGGAAACTCAGTTACATTGAGTACCTCTTCTTCTGGAACTTATCAATGGTTATTAAATGGAAATATTCTTTCAGGAGAAACCAGTTCATCTATTATTGCTAGTGTAAGTGGAAATTATTCAGTACAGGTTGCCTCAGGCAGTTGCTCTGGTACTTCTACAGATATGCAGGTTACAAATATTCCGCCTCCTTTGGTAAATGCAGGCCCTGATGTTACATCTAATTGTTTTAACGGAGTAACCTTATCAGGCAGCGGAGAAGGTACACCATCTTGGCTGCCTTCATTAGGGCTAAATCAAACTACTGTTTTTCAACCAACAGCTAATCCAATTGTCAACACTACTTATTATCTTACTGCAGATAATGGTGTTTGTAAAAGTATAGATTCGGTGAATGTTTTTGTTAACTGTTTTACCATTTCAGTCCCAAATGTTTTTACTCCGAATAATGATGGAATAAATGATAAATTTTATTTAACACTATCCGGATTTTATTCCTTTAAAATTAGAATATATAACAGATGGGGTGAAAACCTTTTTCAAACTACCGACATTAATAATTCATGGGATGGAACTTACATGGGTAAAAAAGTACCTGAAGGTGTATATTTCTGGCAATTGGAAGTAAATGACATCAATGGGAAATCCTTATTAACCAATGAACAGAAAAAAGGCTTTTTGGAACTGTTAAGATAAGCCGTTTGTACGAAAATTATTACCCAGCATAAATTAGCCTAAGTATAATTTATTTACATTACTACAATTTAACTTGCCTGTAGTTTTTGTGTTTTGACTATTTAACCTCTAAGATAGTATAAACATTTCAAAGGCTTTATTGTTAGCTATAAATAAGCAACTAACTTATTACTTTTAATAGTAGATAAATAAAACATTTTAATAATAACACTTACGATGATTTATAGAATCCTCCTTTTTCTTTTAATAAACTTTGCAGCATTGGCTTTAGGTGGATTATTTACTTCGAAAGCAGTTTCATCAGACTGGTACCTTCAGCTCAACAAAGCACCATGGACACCTCCTGGCTGGGTATTTGGTGCTGCATGGTTTAGTATTATGGTTTGTTTTTCGGTTTATATGGCCTACATCTATAAAACACCTGTTAATACGAGTATGCTTATCGCATTGTTTTGTATTCAGTGGATTTTAAATTTAATGTGGAACCCAGTTTTTTTTTATTTCCATGCACCTATGGCAGGCCTGCTTATTATTTCGGCTCTCACTATTTTAATAGGATATATGTTATTCTATTATTTCCCATTAGGCAAAGCTATCTCTCTTTTGCTGTTGCCTTATTTTGTGTGGCTTTTAATAGCCACATCGCTTAATGCCTTTATTGTATTCAAAAATTAAGGAGTTGAATTAAAACATTGTTACTAGCTAAATAGCTTTCATAGTTTTATTATACAGGCTAATATCCATCTTTCAGGAAACGACTCGAACCAATATAACTTTTCACCATATTCATCTTTTCGGCGTATG
>CAIRRW010000244.1 GCA_903881065.1 uncultured Bacteroidota bacterium | reverse complement strand
TAATACCAAATTTCTTTTGTAGCTGTTCCTGCTTCAAAAAACAAAAGGTTGCAATGTATATTAGTATACGGAGCAAAAACACCTTCTCCTAATCGGACAATTGTATGCAAGTTAAAATCGTCAAGCATTTGTTTTTTTATTCTTGCTGCAATACCATCTGCAAACAAGGTGCCGTTAGGGACAACTACAGCTGCTCTACCACCTTCTTCGTTTGGTTTTTTCTTTTTTAGTTTTCTCATAATAAGTTGCAGAAACAGCAAAGCTGTTTCTGCTGTTTTTTTATCATCAGGAAAATTATTCAGAATGCCTTTTTCTTCTTCACCACCAAAGGGAGGATTAGTAAGTATAACATTAACTCTTTCCTTATCTCCTATATTTCCTAATTTAAAACGCAAGCTGTTTCCACTATCAATATTTGGATAATTAAGACCATGCAGCAATAAATTCATTTGACAAAGTAAGTAGGGAAGTGACTTTGCTTCACCGCCAATTATTGAATTGTTTTGGAGAATTTTATTTTGTTCAACAGTTTTGGCTTGTTTTTTTAAATAATCAAATGACTCCACTAAAAAACCACCTGTACCGGCAGCCGGGTCTAATACAGTTTCACCAATTTTTGGGTTAAGCATTTCCACCATAAATTTCACAACAGGACGTGGGGTATAAAATTCACCTGCATCTCCGCTCGCATCGCGCATCTCTTTAAGAATGCTTTCATATAAATGAGAAAGCGTATTTATTTCTTCGTTATTGGTAAAATGTATTTCATCAATTTTATTTACAACATCTCTGAATAAAGCACCATTTATCATTCTATTTGTAACTCCTTTAAATACTGTTGCGACTACATCCTTGCGTTCATTACCTGCTTCACTTTGCAGACCTCTTAGATAAAATAACAATCCAGTTCTTTCTATACCATCAGCTAACTTTGCTTTTTCATTATTTATAAAAACAAGTAAATCATCACCTGTTAGGTTTTTATTTTTAGCCCAATCGCGCCAACGATAAGGTTCAGCAATTGCAGGTTTATATTTTTTGCCTTCCAATTGTGCGTTCATTTCCTGCAGTTGTTCATTGTCGTCAAGAAACTTTAGAAACATTATCCAAGTAAGCATAGGTAAGCGGTCGCCATCGCCATTCATTCCTTTGTCTTTACGCATAATGTTTCGGCAGGTTTTAATAATACCTGACAAACGTTGAGCCGGTGTTTCCTGCTTTACAATTTTTTCTTTTTTCTTTTTAGCCATTTATTATGCTGCTTCAGTATAAAGCAATGTTTGTAGTTGTTCTATTGCTTTTTTATATTCGTCAAACCCTCCAAATTCATTAACAATCTCAATTGTATTACCTTGTTGCGTGAATGGGTCAACTGAAATAATATCAGGTCGTATCTGGTTCAAACCAAACTCAACGTATTTTTCTAATATAAGTTGTAAAACCTGCTGGGCTTTTTCACTATATTTTGAAAAGAAATCAGTTTTGTTTTTCTTTAAAAGGTCCGCACGTTGTTTTCTTGTTTTTGGTTTCAAATCATAAGCAACAAAACAAAGTAAATCAAAAGGATCAACATCTTTTTGCTTTGTGAATTCCATAAGTTGTTCAATTGAAATGCCTATATTTTCCAACTGTTCAATTATCTGATTTCGTTCCATTAAATTATTCCAATGTGTTTTGAAATCATTTTCATTTGGGAACATTGTTATCATTTTTTCTTTCACATACTGTGAAATTTGAACAGTAATTAATTTGCCAGTTACAGGGTCAATAATCTGAACTGTTTCAGCTGCAATACCTACTTCTCCTTCTGTTACATAATATTTTTTTCTGTTTCCTGATTCGCCTCCATCATCATTTGAATTTGGTGTAAAATCTTCAAACCCGTTTTCTTCAGGAGGTTCAGGATTAGGAATCTCCGTTTCTGTACCAGGAATAGTTTCACCATTATCATCAACAGATTCTTCAGTAATTAAAGGAGGTATGCCATCAAAATCAGGGTCAGCAAAATTCCTAGTTGCACTTCCTGTATAATCAAGTATTGTAAAGAACAATTTTTGTTTATCCTCTCTTACTCTTGTGCCTCTTCCAATTATTTGTTTGAACTCTGTCATTGAATTTACTGCCCGAAACAAAACGATATTCTTGCAAGTTGGCACATCAACACCAGTACTCATTAAACGCGAGGTAGTAACAATTACTGGAATTGGCTCATCAATATCCATAAATCTAGTAAGATGTCCTTTGCCAATATCGCCTTCTTCGGAAACAATTCTAACTGCATAATCTGGATATTGACGAACAAGGTCGTTATTCAAATTACTTATTTCTCTCCGAAATTGGTCTGCATGTTCCTGATCAACGCAGAAAACAATTGTTTTGTCAAACCTGCCATTCCTCAACATAAAAGAATGGAGATGCTTTGCTACAGCTTTTGTTCTTGGTAAAAGGGAAAGAGAATTTTCAAAATCAGGAGTAGCATATAAACCATCGGGTATTAATTCTCCGTTTGCATCTCTTTGTCCTTCATGAGGGCGCCAGCCTGTTGCATCTACTTCTGTAACTATACGATGAACAATATATGGAGCGAGAAATCCATCTTCTATTCCTTGTTTTAAGCTGTATGTATAAAGCGGATTTCCGAAATAGCTGTATGTATCTTTATTGTCCTCACGCAAAGGAGTAGCCGTTAATCCTAACTGAACAGACTCATTAAAATAATCTAATATTATTCTCCAATTGCTATCCTGAGAAGAGCTACCACGATGGCACTCATCAATAACAATTAAATCAAAAAAATCTCTTGGTAAACTTCTGAAAGCGCCTACTCTGTTGGCATCCTCAGCTAAAGATTGATAAGTGGAAAAATAAATTTCTCTACTACTTGTTAGCCCTTCATCAGGCACTAAACATCTTGCATCACCAAATAAAGAAAAATCTTTTGCATGAGGGTCAGTAACTAAAACGCTGCGGTCAGCAAGGAATAAAACCTTTGGTCTACGATATTCACCTTTTTTATTCCATCTATTATTCCACAGTTTATAAATAATTTGAAAAGCAACAGTTGTTTTGCCTGTACCGGTTGCCATGGTAAGCAACGCTTTTGGTTTGCCTTCAAGAATTGCTTTAACAGCTGTGTTTATTGCAATCTGCTGATAGTATCTTATTGTTTTATCAGTTACCGCAAATGGTTTTAAATATATTTCTTTGTTCTTTTCTTTTATAGGTTCAACAGCATTTAATTTATCCCATAATTCTGTAGGTGTAGGGAATTTTTCAATTTTAGTTTCAATTCCTGTTATATAATTAAATTCTAAAATCTCTTTTCCATTTGTGGCATAAGCAAATTTTAATCCCAAAATTTGAGCGTAATCTT
>CAIRRW010000243.1 GCA_903881065.1 uncultured Bacteroidota bacterium | reverse complement strand
TTGCAATCTACTATTCGTTTATTCCTCCTATCTTTGTAAAAATATTTTAATAGAAACTAATAAAATGAGTACTGTTTTAAATACAATAGAAGAAGCAATTACCGACCTAAAAACTGGAAAAATAATTATTGTTGTGGATGATGAAGACAGGGAGAACGAAGGGGACTTCATAACTTCAGCTGCAAATGTTACACCTGAAGTTATAAATTTTATGGCAACACACGGTCGAGGATTGATATGTGTTGCACTGACTGATGAACGGTGTGATGAATTAAACTTAGATATGATGGTTACAAAAAATACAGCAGAACATAGTACCGCATTTACAGTTTCAGTTGATTTGCTGGGTAACGGTTGTACTACTGGTATTTCTGCAGGTGACCGTTCAAAAACGATTCAAGCATTAATTAATCCCAATACAAAACCTGAAGAATTAGGCAGGCCAGGACATATTTTTCCATTGAAAGCAAAAAATGGAGGTGTGTTAAGAAGGGCAGGGCATACTGAAGCGACGATTGATCTGGCTCGTTTGGCAGGTTTTGAGCCTGCGGGAGCATTAGTTGAAATAATGAATGAAGATGGTTCAATGGCTCGTCTACCTCAATTACTAGAAATATCTAAAAAACATCAACTTAAAATTATTTCTATTGAAGACTTAATTGCTTACAGGATTAAGAATGAGACAATTATTACAAAGGATGTAACTGTTAAAATGCCTACTCAATGGGGTGACTTTGAATTGGTGGCTTTTCATGAAACAACAACAGGACAAGAGCATTTGGCTTTAATAAAAGGAACTTGGAATCCCAATGAACCAATTTTAGTTCGTGTTCATTCATCATGTATAACTGGAGATATATTTGGCTCGTGTCGATGCGACTGTGGGCCACAATTACATAGGGCGATGGATATTATTGAAAAGGAAGGGAAAGGGGTAATAGTTTATATGAATCAAGAGGGGAGAGGAATAGGGTTGTTAAATAAATTAAAAGCTTATAAATTACAAGAAGATGGACGCGATACTGTAGAAGCCAATGTAGAGCTTGGATTCAAAATGGATGAACGTGATTATGGTGTCGGGGCCCAGATACTCAGAAATTTAGGAATTAATAAAATAAGACTATTAAGTAATAATCCCAAAAAACGTGCTGGTCTTATAGGTTATGGATTGGAAATTGTAGAGAATTTACCCATTGAAATTTCTTCGAACATTCATAATAAGTTTTATCTCCAAACAAAACGAGATAAGATGGGTCATTCGTTAAAGGTGGATAAGTAAAAAAATTATTTATATAAATCCTTTAATTTCTCAACAGTGTAATCTACTTCTTCTTTTGTGGAATATTTGCTAAATGAAAAACGAACGGAAGGACGAGTGACATCTGCTCCAATTCCTTCGAGCACATGAGAACCTTTGTCACTTCCGCTAGTGCATGCACTTCCTCCTGAGGCAGCAATACCAGCTATATCTAGATTAAATAAGAACATTTCTGCATTGTTAGTTTTAGGAAAACTAACGCTTAAAACAGTATATAAGCAATTTTCTAAACATGAACCATTAAATTCAACACCACTTATCTTTTCTTTTAATTGTTGAACCATGTATGTTTTTAATTCAGTAATATGTTTTTGGTGTTGATCCAAATCACGCATTGCAATTTCCAATGCTTTTGCTACACCAACTATTCCGTAAAGATTTTCTGTTCCTCCTCGCATATTACGCTCCTGAGAGCCTCCATAAATAAATGGATTGACTTTTATTTTCCCATTTATATATATATAACCAACTCCTTTTGGACCATGGAATTTATGAGCAGCTCCAGTAATAAAATGAATATTTATTCTTTGCAAATCAAAAGCGTAATGAGCCATTGTTTGCACAGTATCTGAATGAAATATGGCATTGTATCGCTCACAAATTTCACCAACTTCTTTAAGTGGCAGTAAATTTCCAATTTCATTATTGGCGTGCATCAGAGAAACAAATGATCTGTCATTTTCTTTTAATAATTGTTCTAAATGGACTAAATCAATATGGCCAATAGGGGAAATATTTACAAAACTTAATTTGATTATTCCTTCTTCTGCCATTTTTTCCAAAGTATGCAAGACTGCATGATGTTCAATCTTTGAAGTAATGGCATGTTTTATTCCAATATCATGAATGCTGCACCGTATAGCCATATTGTCAGCTTCTGTACCGCCAGATGTGAAAAAAATTTCAGAAGGAGATACATTTAATGATTTTGCGATTGACTTTCTTGCATTTTCAATTGCCGTGCGAGTCTTTCTTCCAAAACTGTGTATTGAAGACGGGTTACCGAAGTGTTCTGTCATATATGGAAGCATTTCTTCCAGCACTTCCTTATCTAATGGAGTTGTGGCTGCATTATCAAAATAGACTTTCATATTGGATATAAGGGATTAAGGGTTTAGGGACTACAAGTATGGGATAAAAAAAATTAATTAACAAAAGAAACTTTCAAACTAAAAATAAATTTCAATTCTTTATCTGTTGTTTCTTAATACAATCTCTAATGTCAGCCATTATTTTTTTGGCAAGATTATCAGCAGTCGTTTCACTTTCGCTTTCAGAGTAAATACGAATAATCGGTTCAGTATTTGATTTTCGCAAATGAACCCATTCTTTATTAAATTCAATTTTCACGCCATCTACAGTATTAACCGGCTGTTTAATGTATTTCTCTTTGATGTCCTCTAAAATTTTATCAACATTTATTTCAGTAGTCAATTCAATTTTATTTTTTGAAATATGATAATCAGGGAAAGTAGAGCGTAACATCGAACAACTCTTGCCATATTTTGCAAGGTGAGATAGGAATAATGCAATACCAACCAATGCGTCACGTCCATAATGCAATTCCGGTAAAATAATTCCACCGTTTCCTTCGCCCCCAATAATAGCATTTGATTTTTTCATCAATGTAACCACATTCACCTCGCCTACTGCTGACGCAGCATATTTTCCTCCATGTTTTTCAGTAACATCTCTTAACGCACGGGTAGACGACAAGTTGGAAACGGTTGCTCCTTTAATGCCTTCCGCTTTTTCAGCTGGTGTTCTTTTGCTTAATACATAATCTGCACAGGCAACTAATGTATATTCTTCACCGAACATCTCTCCATCTTCACAAACCAAAGCCAAACGGTCAACATCGGGATCAACAACAATTCCTAAATTTGCATTTTCTTTCTTTACTGCTTTCGCTATATCTCTTAAGTTTTCTGGCAATGGCTCAGGATTGTGAGGGAATTCCCCGTTAGGATCACAATATAATTTTACTATTTTTTCTACCCCTAATGCTTCTAGTAGTTGAGGTATGATAATACCACCTGTTGAATTTACACAGTCAATTACAATTTTAAACTTTGCGGATTTTATGGCAGCAACATCTACCAAAGATAGGGCAAGAATTTTGTCAATATGTTTTTTGAAATAGGTGTCATTATTTGTTACTTTGCCAAGTGCATTTATTTCGGCAAATGTATAACTCTCGTTAGAAGCTATATTTAATACTTCTTCACCGTCTTTTTCATTTATGAATTCTCCTTTTTCGTTGAGTAATTTTAATGCATTCCATTGTTTGGGATTATGACTTGCAGTAAGTATAATTCCTCCATCAGCTTTTTCTTCTGGTACAGCTATCTCAACAGTAGGGGTGGTAGATAATCCTATATCCACCACATCTACACCCATCCCTTGCAATGTGCCAACCACAATATTGTTCATCATTTCTCCTGAAATACGGGCATCACGACCAATTACAATTTTTATGCGTTTGTTTGTTGATTTTGATTTAATAAAGGTAGCAAATGCAGCAGTAAATTTAACCACATCCAACGGACTTAATCCTTCGCCTGGTTTACCTCCAATGGTTCCTCTTATTCCTGATATTGATTTTATTAACATATTCTTTTTGAGTTCAAAATTCTTTTCTCCCAATTGTTTATTTTTTGGGAGTGCAAATATAAGTTTTTAGAAGTTTGATAAGCCTAACTATTTTTTAACATTTCATAAATCATCAAAGGAGTTGATTTAGTTCAAATTACCTTATTTGTTTCCAAAGAAAGGTATATTTGATTGATTTTGTTAAGCTTCTTTATTTCAGAAATTAAGCTATTGTTTATTTAGAATAATAGCTTGTTTTAATTGTTGTTCCAACGCTTCAACTTTGGAATTCCTTTTACAAATAATCCTGCCAGGAAACCTGGAAATCCCATTTCCTTCATCTTGCTTTTACAGAATGCCTACATTTCAGTTACCGAAATATTTGGTTGTTTAAACTTACCATCTGCATAACAATAAGCGCAATATATAGCACTTATACTTTTATCTGCATTCGTTCCTCCTCCATTTGGTGATTTTTTCAGAGGCATGCTGCAACTCTGACAATTTTTATATGATTCTGCCATCTTGTTTAGCTTTTAAGTTATTAATTATATAGTTTCTTCATTAATCCATTTGCCAACTGAAGGTGCGTTGTAATTCTTCATTTTTCGCAGTAAATCGTCTATGTTATCACTTGTTAGTAACATATGTACATTAATATCTTTCACAAAACCTTTATTATTCATGCTATAAATTAATTCAATCAGTGAATCATAAAAACCATTTGTATTTAATATTCCAATAGGCTTTTTATGAAGTCCTAGTTGTGCCCAAGTTAACATTTCAAACAGTTCTTCCAATGTGCCGAACCCGCCAGGCAAGGCGATAACGCCATCACATAATTCATTCATTTTTGTTTTCCGTTCATGCATGCTATTTACAATTATTAATTCAGTAAGGCCTTCATGAGCGATTTCCTTGGCTCTTAAAAATGCTGGAAGTACTCCGGTTACTTTTCCTCCGTTACTTAATACGCTGTCTGCAACTGCTCCCATCAATCCTATTTTGGCACCGCCGTAAATTAAATGAATTTTCTCTGCTGCCATTTTGATGCCAAGCAAGGTGGCTTGTGTTTTATATTCAACATTGCTGCCAGCGCTTGAGCCACAGAATACTGTTATTGCTTTCATAGAAATTCGTTTCGTTTTGAAGGTCAAAGTTAGTATTTCTGTTGTAGATGTATCTTTAATTTTTGCCACACAAATATTTATCTATCAGTGTTTGCGATTATATTATGCAGGAAAGTGAGGTAATTTGAA
>CAIRRW010000242.1 GCA_903881065.1 uncultured Bacteroidota bacterium | reverse complement strand
GAAGAAAAAAAGAATATTAAGGAGAAGAAAAAAGGGGGTGAAAATGATTCGCAGATAACGATGGATTTATAAGCGTATTTCTATTATTTATTCCAAAACAATAAAAGATCTCTTAGAATTAGGAGACTTTTTTTATTATTTGCCATTCAATAAAATTTACTCTTACCTTTGCTCCCTAAAAAATAAATTATGGCAAGGAAAGTAAAGGAGAATGATAATTTACCAAAAGCAAAACTCGACAAGGAGGCATTTAATAAAACCACACGATTATTCAGTTATATAGGAGAACATAAGTGGAAACTTTATTTAGGTACATTATTTTTACTACTTACAGGCGGCACCGCATTGCTGTTTCCATACATGCTGGGTGGCCTAATTAAAACCGTTGAGCAGAAAAAATTTGATCAGATAAATACTATTGGCGTTTATCTTATATTGGTTTTAACACTTCAATCATTCTTCTCTTATTTCCGAGTGTATTTATTTGTTAATTATACCGAGAATACATTGGCAAAACTTCGTCAGGCAGTGTATTCACATATGATTACACTTCCTATGACCTTTTTTGCTCAAAAGCGTGTTGGAGATTTAAACAGTCGTATGTCAGCGGATATTGCAATGATACAGGACACATTGACAACTACGATTGCGGAATTTCTTCGTCAGTTTATACTTATTATAGGTGGTATAATATTGCTTCTCGTGATCTCCCCTAAATTAACATTTTTGATGCTTGCCATCGTTCCGGTTGTGGCTGTTGCAGCCGTTGTTTTTGGACGATTTATAAGAAAGACATCCCGTTCAGTTCAGGAAAAAATATCGGAATCAAATACTATTATTGAAGAAACATTGCAGGGTATAACCAATGTTAAAGCGTTTGCAAATGAGTTTTTCGAAAACAATCGTTACAAAAAAAGCACCTTGGAAATTGTAAGGATAGCTATTCAGGGCGGAAAATACCGTGGAGGTTTCGCATCCTTTATTATCTTTTGTTTGTTTGGTGCCATAGTAGCTGTAATATGGTACGGAGTAATATTAGCTTCGCATGATCAATTATTAATTGGTGATTTGATTTCATTTATTCTTTACTCCGCCTTTGTAGGAGCATCATTTGGTGGTATCGCTGAATTGTATGCACAGATTCAAAAAGCAATTGGAGCTATAGAACGTGTATTTGAGATATTGGATGAAAAACCCGAACAGTTGGAAATACATGAGGCAAGACCTTTAGAACATCGTATTGAAGGAAACGTTGTTTTCCAGAATGTAGCATTCACTTATCCTTCACGTCAGGAAATACAAGTATTGAAAGATGTTACCATCAATGCAAATAAAGGAGAAACCATTGCTGTTGTTGGTCCTTCTGGGTCAGGTAAATCTACATTGGTTGCATTGTTACTTCGTTTTTATGATCCTGAATCAGGAACAATTTTAATAGATGGAAAAAATGAAAAGGACTATTCGCTTACAGATTTAAGAAATAATATGGCAATTGTTCCGCAGGATGTAATATTATTTGGAGGAAGCATAAAAGAAAATATTGCTTATGGTAAACCTAATGCCACTATTGCCGAAATAGCGGAAGCAGCAAGAAAAGCAAATGCATTGGATTTTATTGATAGTTTCCCTGAAAAATTTGAAACGTTGGTAGGGGAGAGGGGTATTAAGTTATCGGGTGGCCAACGCCAACGAATAGCAATAGCCCGCGCTGTTCTTAAAGACCCAAGCATTTTGATATTGGATGAAGCTACTAGTTCTTTGGATTCTGAATCGGAACGAGTGGTACAGGAAGCATTGGATAAATTGATGGTTGGTCGTACTTCTTTTGTTATCGCTCACCGTTTGTCAACTATCCGCAAAGCGGATAAAATTATAGTGATTGATAAAGGTACTGTTCGCGAAAGTGGTACTCATGAACAACTTATGGAACAAGAGAGCGGTCTTTATCGTAGCTTGAGCCGTATGCAGACAGAACTTATTTAAAGTTTCTAAATTTTGTTAGGTTAATACAAAAAAGGAAGTTGCTTAGAGGTGGCTTTCTTTTTTTATTGACCAAAACAGATAGGGTTATAAATAACAGTTATATTTAGCTTTTTAAAAATGAGATAACTGCTTTCACAAACTCATCAGCTAAGGGTAAATCAGGATTATCGTACGCACGCTTATTTGCTTTTTTATCTCCTTCAACAATCTTGAGCACATGATTCATTTTATCAACCAACACCAATTTTGCAATTGGCAAACCTTCGTGAAGTAATTCAGCATCCTGCCGGGTTACCTGCAAATCATTTAATCCTTGAATAATCAATACCGGGATATTTAATTTTTTTATTTCTTCTTGTGGATTATATTTAAACCACGAAATCATATATGGCTCAATGGATGGTCGGAATAAAGCATAAAAATATTTTGGAACTTCACGGATTGTATCGCCTTTTTTCAATGTGTCAATCATGGGGAATACCATATCTTTAACTTTCTGTGGCGACTCCGATAACTGTTCTTTTATTATCACATCGGCAGGACGACCGGCGCCTGCAATGGAAATATATGCTGACACATTAATATTGTTTTCTGCAGCTATCATACCAAGCAAAGAGCCTTCACTATGGCCTGCAATGATGATTCTATTGAATCTGCCATCCTTTGATAGCTTATCAATCCAGCTCTTAACATCATTTATATACGTTTCAAATCGCATATCGTTTTCCTGTACCATAGCATCCTGACTGCGTGCAATTCCTCGTTTATCATACCTTACAGAGGCAATACCATTTTTACTCAATGCTTCAGCAAGATATTTGTAAGCGTTGTTCTCCATTGATTCATTATTGCCATTGCGGTCAGTAGGTCCAGAGCCTGCTATTATTAATACAACAGGAATGTTTTGCTTTATTTCCGGAAGCATTAATGTTCCATCAATATCACCTGTAGGCGTTTTTAGAACAATATTTTCTTCCTGAGCAATTACTCCATTCGTCAGAAACAATAGTATAATGAGAATATAAAGTGATTTGATTTTTTTCATAGAGAAGACATTTTTATTTATTGCAAAGATATATAAAGCTTCTAATGGATTACCTATTAATGATAAGTCCTGCTATTGAAATAATAATAGGACTTATAGTTCAGTTTTAATTTTATACTTAAAATATTATGAATTGTTACTCCATCACCACATCTTTCTCCACCACCAGATTATCAATAATAAAATCCTGACGTTCGGGAGTATTTTTGCCCATGTAATAACTTAGCATATCTATTATTGTTCTGTCTTTGCCAATAATAACAGGGTCTTTGCGGATGTCTTTGCCAATAAATAATTTAAATTCGTCAGGCGATATTTCTCCCAAACCTTTAAATCGTGTTATTTCGGGCTTGGTTCCAAGCTTCTCAATGGCTGCTCTGCGTTCGTCTTCGCTGTAGCAATAGATGGTTTCTTTTTTATTTCTAACTCTGAAAAGCGGTGTCTGCAATATATATACATGGCCGTTCTTCACCAAATCAGGGAAGAATTGAAGGAAGAAGGTCATCAATAATAAACGAATGTGCATACCATCCACATCGGCATCGGTAGCCACCACAATGTTGTTGTAGCGCAGGTTTTCAATGCCATCTTCAATATTTAATGCCGCTTGCAGCAAGTTGAATTCTTCATTTTCATACACAATCTTCTTTGTCAAACCAAATGCATTCAGCGGCTTTCCTTTAAGGCTGAACACCGCTTGCACATTTACATCGCGCGTTTTAGTGATGGAACCGCTTGCCGAATCTCCCTCACAGATAAATAAGGTAGTTTCCAGTTTACGTTCATCGTTTGATGTCAGGTGAACTCTGCAATCGCGCAGCTTTTTATTATGAAGATTAGCTTTCTTGGCTCTGTCTCTGGCAAGCTTCTGAATGCCTTGCAAATCCTTACGTTCGCGCTCACTTTGCTGTATCTTATAAAGTATGGCACTTGCTACTTCAGGGTTTTTATGAAGGAAGTTATCCAATTCAGTCTTCAGGAAATCACCTACAAAAGCCTTTACAGATGGACCTTTCGGAGAAACTTCCTGTGAGCCGAGTTTTGTTTTTGTCTGCGATTCAAATACAGGTTCCTGCACTTTGATGCTCAAAGCCGCGATAATAGAGGTACGCACATCCACAGCTTCAAAATCCTTCTTGAAAAACTCACGTATTGTTTTCACAATTCCTTCGCGGAAAGCACCTTGATGAGTTCCTCCCTGCGTGGTATGCTGCCCGTTTACAAACGAATAATATTCCTCGCCATATTGCGCATTGCTATGTGTAAGCGCCACTTCAATATCATATCCTTTCAGATGAATGGTGGGATAAAGAATGGAACCGGTAATATTCTGCGTCAATAAATCAAGCAATCCGTTTTCGGAATGGAACTTTTGACCGTTATAGTTTATCGTTAATCCTGTATTAAGATAGGCATAATTCCACAACATCTTCTCCACATATTCATTGATGAAATGGTAATTACCAAATATGGTTTCATCAGGAATAAACGTTACCAGTGTACCTTTGCGCTGGTCGGAAGGAACAATTTTAGATTCTTTGGTGATGTTTCCTCTCGTAAATTCAGCTTCTTTTGTCTGGTCATCTCTGAACGATTGCACCTTGAAATAAGAGGATAACGCATTAACGGCTTTGGTACCAACACCATTCAAACCAACCGATTTTTTAAACGCTTCGGAATCGTACTTGGCACCAGTATTGATTTTAGAAACTACATCCACCACTTTGCCCAGCGGAATACCGCGCCCATAATCGCGCACACGCACCGACTTATCTTTAATACTGATATCAATGCTGCGGCCATTGCCCATCACAAATTCATCAATACAGTTATCAATCGTCTCTTTCAACAAAATATAAATACCGTCGTCGCCGGACGAACCATCACCCAATTTACCGATATACATCCCTGGACGTAAGCGAATATGCTCGTTCCACTCCAGCGTACGTATACTGTCTTCGTTGTATTTTACTTCCTTTTCAGCCATTTTTATTATTGTTAAGCACTTTTATTTGCCCCGTAAAAGTAGTACTAATTATGTATTTAAAATTTATAATCCCCCATTTGTTATTCACAAAATAGTGTCCATTAGTGGAAAATATGAGGGTGAGTTTGGAATATAATGTTGTATTAGCTATTTACCAAATTCTAGTTAGAATAAGGTAATTGAGAGGAATAAAACAAAGTAATAAGTTTGGTAGTTGAACTTGATAAGTGGCGATGCTGTTGATTCTGCGCCCGATTGTACTGTAAATCCTTTTCTCTGCCTTTTTCGGGCAGAGAAAAGATTGCAAGGAAAAGCGGGAAGGTGCTTGCAGAGATGCAGGAACTTGCTCGCCCAAAATGAAATAATAATTTTGTTAAACGGCTACATTGTATTCTCTCAATGCGTTGTTGAGGGAGGTTTTTAAATCGGTACTAGCTTTGCGTTGCCCTATAATCAGAGCACAAGGAACTTGATAGTTGCCGGCAGGGAACTGTTTGGTGTATGAGCCGGGAATTACAACGGAACGAGGAGGAACGATTCCTTTGTGTTCGATTGGCTGTGAGCCGGTAATATCAATAATTCTGGTGGATTTGGTGAGGACGACATTGGCGCCGAGTACGGCTTCTTTTTGGACACGAACGCCTTCTACGACGATGCTTCGGGAGCCGATAAAACAACCGTCTTCGATGATAACCGGTGCTGCCTGTACGGGTTCGAGTACGCCGCCAATGCCTACTCCGCCGCTTAAATGGACATCTTTACCTATTTGAGCGCAGGATCCGACTGTTGCCCAGGTGTCGACCATTGTTCCGCTATCGACATAGGCGCCGATGTTGACGTAGCTCGGCATCATGATTACTCCTTTTGCGAGGTATGCTCCGTAACGTGCTAGAGCATTTGGAACTACGCGAACGCCAAGTGCTTCGTAATTGTTTTTTAATTTCATTTTATCATAGTATTCGAATATGCCGACTTCGATGGTTTGCATTTGTTGAATTGGGAAATAAAGGATGACTGCTTTTTTTATCCATTCGTTGACTTGCCAATTATTTCCGATTGGTTCGGCAACACGTAATTTTCCTTTGTCGAGTAATTCTATTATTTCGCGAATTGTATTTTTGGTATTTTCTTGTTTTAATAATTCGCGGTTTTCCCAGGCTTCTTCTATGATTTTTTGCATTGATTATTTATTTGATTGCAAAGATATTTAAATTTATTGTTAGTGCATTTACATTAGGGATGGGAACTTGAAAGCATTATTTTTTATTACTTTTGCGCGATGGCAAGAATTATGGCAATTGATTATGGATCGAAGAGGGTTGGAATTGCTGTTACGGACCCGCTCCAGATAATTGCTACAGGGCTTACTACTGTTCATTCAAAAGATGTTATTGACTTTATAAAAAAGTATGTGGAACGGGAAGAAGTGGAATGTATTGTGGTGGGGGAACCGAAACAAATGAATAATACGCCATCAGAATCGGCTCGTTTTGTTGATCCTTTTGTGGTTCATTTGAGACGGACATTCCCTAAGATAAAAGTGGAACGTATGGATGAACGGTTTACTTCGAAGATGGCGTTTCAGACAATGATTGACAGTGGTTTGAAAAAGAAAGACAGGCAAAATAAAGAGTTGGTGGATGAAATAAGTGCGACAATTATTTTGCAAAGTTATATGGAACAAATGAAATTAAAATAAATACTAAATACTAAATACTAAAATGATATTACCAGTTATTGCTTATGGAGACCCAGTATTACGTAAGGTGGGAGTAGAGATTACAAAAGATCATCCAGGGTTGAAGGATATTATTTCGGACATGTTTGAAACAATGTACAAAGCTTTGGGAGTGGGATTGGCTGCTCCTCAGATAGGTAAATCGATTCGACTTTTTGTAATAGATACAAAACCTTTTACTGAAAAAAACGAAGATGATGATGAATTTACAGATGAAGAAAGATTGCAATTAGCCGGATTTAAGAAGGTTTTTATCAATGCTAAAATTATTGAAGAGAAGGGGGAAGAGTGGGACTTTAATGAAGGCTGTTTGAGTATTCCGAAAATAAGAGAAGATGTTTTCAGGAAACCCAAAATAAGGATTAAGTATGTTGATGAGAACTTTAAGTCTTTCGACGAGACGTATGATGGGCTTATTGCGAGAGTGATTCAGCATGAATACGATCATATAGATGGTAAATTATTTACTGATAAAATAAGTCCGCTGCGCAGAAGACTACTGAAAGGTAGACTTAATGATATTTCGAAAGGGAATGTGAAGGTTGATTATAAAATGAAATTTCCTGTTAAAAAATAAGCTAAAGACTGATTATGAATATAGGTAAAATATTATTTGCTGTTGGAGTTGTGATACTAATTGCTTCGTGCGGGCATGAGACACAGCCGAAACAGGAAGTAGCAGTAAGTAAAGATTCGATAAGAAAACAGAGCATTACACAAATTAAAAAGTGGGAAGCGGAAATGCATAAATCGGAGGTGCTGAATAATGTAACTGCAGGATTGGCAATTAAATCATACAGTGATTTTGTGAAAACTTTTCCTGAGGATTCTTTGTGCCCTGATTTTTTATTTAAGGCAGGCGAAATTGCTACAGCTACAAAACAGTATCCTCAGTCATTGATGTATTATAAAAACATTACTGAGAAATATCCTAATTATAAAAATTATACTGCGAGCCTCTATTTACAAGGTTTTCTGCTTGATAATTACATGAATGATGATGCGAAAGCAAAGGTAATTTACGATGAAGTGATTGCTAAATACCCTTCAACTATTTATGCTGATAATGCAAAAATGGCTATCAAGAATCTTGGTAAATCGGATGAGGAATTGATTAAAGAGTTTAAGAAGAAAAACGGACAGAAATAATTTAGCTGAACTCTTTTTCCAGTATTTCTTTTAGTCTTTCTGAAGATAAAGCGTGTTTTAATTCTCCATCTTTAGAGATCGAAATTTCCCCTGTTTGTTCGGACACTACAATAGCTAAGGCATCAGAGTTTTCGGTGATGCCAACAGCTGCCCGATGCCTCATGCCTAAATGAGCAGGGAAGTCGGAATGTTCGGTAACTGGCAAGACACAACGTGCAGCTGTTATAATATTATCAGAAATTATAATTGCACCATCGTGCAAAGGGGAGTTCTTGTAAAAAATGCTTTCAATCATTCTTACGGAAACTTTTGCATCCAGGGCGTCTCCAGTATCAGCATAAAACTTTAAGGGATTATTTTTTGTTAGAATAATAATTGCACCTGTTTTGGTTTCACTCATATTTCTACAAACCTTAACGATTACATTAATATCCAGTTTATGTTCCTGTTTTGCCTGCCAATTAAAATCAAATAAATTTTTACTTATTGTTCCTTTTGTGAGGAAATTGGATGTTCCTATGAATAATAAAAATCTTCTTAATTCCTGCTGAAAAACTATAAGTAAAGCGATAAATCCTACATCAATAAATTTACTCAATATGCTTCCGAAGAGCTGCATATTAAGGGCTTTTACAACTAGCCATAAAAGATAGAACAATAAAATACCAATAAGTATATTGATTGCAACTGTACCTTTTACGAGATAATATAACTGATATAATAATACGGAAACGAGGAGTATATCAACAATATCAATCCATCGGAGAATAATAAAAGCATGAAGAAATAGGTTCATCATTGTTTCAAAGGTTTACATTTCAGTTTCCGAATAGGTCAAAGATAATTATTTATTCGGGAAGAAAAATGCGTTTCAGAACTTGAAAATAATTGGTAGGATTACCTAAGAAATAACATCTATGGAACAACAATGGTTTTTTTCTTAATAGTATGTGCACTAAAAAATCCCAAAGCATTATTACTTAAATTAGTTGTAGGGTTTCCGGGAACAGACGCTTGGAATCCTGTTTGAGGACGAGTTATCTGTCGCAGCGTTCTGAAATATTCATACACATTAGCATCAATGGATTCTAATATCACCGTTACCGAATCACCGTGATGTATGGTAGTATCGCGCCTCGTAACGTTGGCAGTAATTACAGAGCCATCCTGCAAGTTGTCAGAAATTACAGAAATGTTTTTATAATTGGGAACTCTGTTGGTATATTCAATAAGGCGATAATAATTGGCAATGCCTGAAGGGTCAGTAAAAATAGCTTTGATGCTAACCGAAGGAGGTCCGCTTCTTCCGCCGCCGCCAAAACCTCCGCCTTGATTGGCACTTGTATCGGCAATAACAGAATCGATGGAAACACCGGCAGGCATAGTAGAAATGGCTGTATAATTTTTTCCTTCATTTGTTATTGATATATTATAAGTTCTGCCGACAACGCCTTGCAGATGCGATGTAGTATAAAACCCTGCGCTTGTTTCTACAAGTGTTTCGGAGTTACCAACGTTATCACTTATGATTACGGAAGCCCCGTAAATAGGCGGGAAAACATTGTTATCACTGAAGTTTACAGTTTTAGTAAGATTGACAGTATATGGTCCGGGCTGGTCGGTAACTTCTGCATCCACCACTATGTTTGGGTTTGCAGAGTTTAAATCAAGATTAATAACTTTGGTACAGGATGTAAATCCCACTGTTAATATTGACAAAGTAAAAGCGAAACGAATGATATTTTTCATTTTATTAAAATTTAAAGTTATAAGTAATTGATGGAACCCAGCGGAATAAG
>CAIRRW010000241.1 GCA_903881065.1 uncultured Bacteroidota bacterium | reverse complement strand
GTTGTTTCCACTTTTCAAGTAGTTCTTGCTGGTATTCATCTAATTTTTGAGCGGCATTTATAAATAAGTAAATCATATCACATTTCCCAATTACATCATTAATTATCAATTCTCTATTAGCTGAATTTGCAAAAAGTATTTGATTTTCTTCTGTCAATTCTTGATTTGTTAAATCTTGGACTTTCCAAATGTTTCCATGCAATTGCATTTGTTCGGCAAGAGTTACTAACATTTCCTTGAAATTTTTATTGTATTTGTGAAACGGTATTGCGAGAACTGTTAAAGGTCTTTTCACATTCTGATTTTGTAGCCCAATAAGCGATAACATCCATCTTTCATAACTTTTCGCATTAAGTTCGTCCAAATTAACGTTTTTATCATTAGTGTTTTTAGCAAAAGCAGATGAAGTTTTAATTCCTGATAATTTTAGGAATCGTAATGGATTCGAAATACTATCATCCATGAATTCTTTAAGTACCAAAATCACGAGAACAATAATAAAACAACTCAAAGCACCTACAATTACAAGTAAAGATCTTTTAGAGGAATTAGGAACAGCAGGCATATCCGGAGGATCTGTTATTGATATATTTCCAGTAACGTCTGAATTCCGATCACGTAATTTTGCTTGATTTAAATTATGAAGTAAGTTCAGATATTCTTTTTCTGCAACATCAACACTTCTTTCTAACTTGCCCAAATCAGAACCCATTGGTGCAAACTGATCATAAATTTTTTCAAAATCAGCTTTCGTTCTTTCAAGAACTTTAAGTTTTGATGTGCTTTCCTCAACGCTAACTGTTAACTCAAGCCATTGGTCAAGCAAATTTTTTCCCGGTATTCCTTCAGTAGAATTATTTAGTTCATATAAACCTTGTATATTATCTTTCAGGTTTTTCTTTAATTCTTCCACTTTGGCATTTTGTGCTTCATCAATATTTTCTCCTTTTACAAGTGAAATGCCCATAGAATTATATTGAGTAGATAATTCATTTCTGGCTT
Organism: uncultured Bacteroidota bacterium; assembly: GCA_903881065.1. Taxonomy (GTDB): domain Bacteria; phylum Bacteroidota; class Bacteroidia; order 2-12-FULL-35-15; family 2-12-FULL-35-15; genus 2-12-FULL-35-15. The sequence goes on along the minus strand of CAIRRW010000241.1, from coordinate 1,069 downwards.
TTACAACTAAGTCACTTTTCAATTGTATTAATGCTCTGTTGTTCAATTTCTTTTCAACATTTGCCAAAGCTGAAAGGTATCCTTGCAAATCCATTTGAATTAGAGATTCACGTTTTTCATAATCTTCCTTCTGATCTGCTATATATTTTGTTTGTTCATAAAAGTTAATTACCCGATTAGTTATTCTGAAATTTTTCATACTAAGTTCTTCTTTTTCTAATCGTTCCAAAGCTTGCTGAGTCTGCCCTTCAAAATATTTTACAACACCATTTACTTCTCCATTATCTACCTCGTCATAATAGCTAATAGCATAAATCATTGCGTCTGCCGAATGGTCGTCCTGTTTACGAATTTTTCCAGTTGAATCATAAGTTAAGTTTCTTAGGCTTCTAATAAGGTCTTCATTGTCTTCATGTCTTGGAATACAAAGTTTATGGCGTTCAACAAACTTTTTGAGAGTAGCAACATATTTGTATTTTTCATTTCCGCCTTCCGCGCCCGTAAATAGTTCATGTACACCAGCCTGTACTCGTTCTGCAAGCCAGTTGTTAAGTGCCCATTCTCGCGGGTCAGGACGTATAAGTTCCACTTGCCATTTATTAGCAAGTTGTACAGCAAAATCAAGTTTTTCTTGGTCGGTCCAGCCTACAATTTCATGTGTTTCAAGAACAAAAACCCATTCTCTGAATTGACCAAGCACAACATAAGCAGTAGGACTACCTCTACCCCAATCTATTCCCATTACTCTATTGTGAATATAATCTTGTACAGCTTCAACCGTGCTTTTAGGTAAATCTTCAAGCCTTGTTCCTTCATAGAGAAGAACTCTCTGTACAAACTGTAAACATTCTGGGTCGTGGTATGGAACGCATATATCACATGAGGCTTTACAAATTGCCGAATTAAAGTCTGCTGGATTAAGAACAAGACCAGACGACATACTAATGCCACCGAGAGCTTCAACAAGCCATTCATCATTTGACTCTTTAACTCGTAGAATTTCGATGTTTTTATCTGGAATCCACGGAACATTAGACTTCCAATTATGAGGATTCATGTCTTGATAAAT
>CAIRRW010000240.1 GCA_903881065.1 uncultured Bacteroidota bacterium | reverse complement strand
TATCGGATCGTCGTGCTTGATAAGAAAGTGATCTCTGCGTACGAACGGGTGCCACTTAACATCGTAGGCGACAGCAGATCGACTGTCCGACAGTTACTACAGCGAAAGCAACAAGAATTCGTAGCGACAGGAAGAGATACAATCATCCGCGCCGAAGACAAGCGTATCGCTGAAAATTTGAATCGCCAAGGATTTACAATGCGATCAGTAATTTCTCGTGGAGAGCGCATCTATTTACTCAATAACGCAAATCTCTCTACAGGTGGCGATGCTCTTGACGTAACGAACGCCATCAATCCTGAGTTTAAGAAGATTGCCATTCGCTTGACACATGACATGGGATTGCGATTTTGCGGCGTGGACATCATCACTCTCGATAACATCACTGAACAACCCCAGCGTTACTGGATTCTCGAAGTGAATGCAGCTCCCGGTTTCCGTATGCATCTTGCGCCTGCTAAAGGTTTGCCGCGCAACGTAGCTGCTCCGGTTATTGATATGCTTTATCCTGAGGGCAAGTCGTGCCGCATACCTATTATTGCTATTACAGGTACTAATGGTAAAACTACTACTACGCGTTTAATTTCTCACATTGTAAAAAATAACGGTTACAAAGTAGGCTTTACTACTTCGGATGGAATTTATGTAGGAAATTCGATGCTTACAAAAGGTGATACTACAGGACCTGTAAGTGCCGAATTTATTTTGAAAGACCCTACTGTTGAGTTTGCAGTGCTGGAAACTGCACGTGGCGGCATTCTTCGTTCCGGTCTTGGTTTCAGCAGATGTGATGTTGGCGTTGTTACTAATATTCAGGCTGACCACATGGGATTGTCCGACATCAATACGCTGGAAGATATGGCTAAAGTAAAAGGCGTTGTTGTTGAAAGTATTAAACGGGACGGGTTTGCGGTATTAAATGCCGATAATAAATATTGTGTGAGTCTGGGAAAAGCGGCTTCCTGCAATGTAGCGTATTTCAGTATGGACGAAAATAATCCTGTGATTATTGAACATTGCAAAAACAGAGGCATTGCCTGCATTTATGAAAACGGATACATCACCATTAAAAAAGGCGACTGGAAGTTCAGAGTGGAAAAAGTAACAACTATTCCATTGACTTTTGGCGGTCGTGTTTCATTTATGATTTATAATGTACTGGCGGCTACGCTTGCTTCTTACGTATATGGTTTTACGATAGAAGATATTCGTATGAGTCTCGAAACATTTATTCCTTCTTCGGCACAAACTCCTGGAAGGATGAATATATTCGACTTTAAAGAATATAAAGTGATGATTGACTTTGCACATAATGCTGACGGTTTCAGAGGTATTCAGGAATTTTTATCCACTGTTGAATCTCCTTATAAAATAGGAATTATTACTGGAACAGGCGACAGAAGAGATGATGATATCAGAGACCTGGGCAGGATTTCCGCTCAAATGTTTGACCATATAATTATTCGTCAGGATAAATTTTTGCGAGGAAGACAGGCAGAAGAAATTGTAAGTTTGTTGGTGGAAGGAATTGATGAAGTGAATCCAAAACAATCATACGAATATATTCCGAAAGAAGTGGAAGCGCTGAAACATGCGTTATCAATGGCTAAGCCCGGAACATTTATTACTGCATTGAGTGATGTTATTGATAATGCAATTGATGTTGTTCAATCGTATCTTGATAAAGAACGAGGTTTGTAATCTTCAATGGTTCATTAGTTTATTAGTCATTGGTAGATTAGTTTACTAGTCTGTATAATAAAAAAAGTCCCGAATTTCTTCGGGACTTTTTTATTTCTAATAACTATTGACTATTCTGTCTTCCCGAACCGTTCCGGTTAACAGTAAACCGATGTCTTTTTTTAGATATTATTCTGCAAAAATTAAAGAGGCTCTTGCAGAAAATAGCAATATCGTTCCAATTGATAGTTGTTCGGGCCGGGAAGCTTCACTGCCCGTTCACGAAGCTTCGCGAACGGCAAAAGATACAACTTTAACGGTTTGGGAAGCTTCCCGAACCGTCACTGAAGCTTCCCTGATGGTTTGGGAACGTTCCAGAAGCATCAGGGAAGCTTCGGGAACAACAAAAGAACCAACTCTTGCGGCTTACGAAGCTTCAGTGACCATCCCGCAAGCTTCCGTAGCCGTTAAACTGTCTTCCGGACGTGTTTTCAACGTTTATAAGGCTTTCAGGCAATAAGAAAAAAACAAAATGCTGTTTTGAGGAATATAAGACGAAGATTTTGGAAGCAAAAAGGAGTGAAACTGAACTGGCATTTCCTTGCGTTCTTTGGGGAATTGTTCGGGAAGTTTTTCTGTGGGCGATTGCAGGAGGGTTAGTATTTGGGTTATTTTTGAGGAGAACAATACGAATATATATAAAATGAGAATAGGTTAATACTAATCTTATTCTATTAAAATCTTAAGTTTTTTTGAGTGAATTCATCAAATAGAATAAATCCAAAATTG
>CAIRRW010000239.1 GCA_903881065.1 uncultured Bacteroidota bacterium | reverse complement strand
TTGAAGTTGCATTGAGTATTGCTGTTAACGATGTTCCATTTACAGTAACCATGCAAACTCCGGGCAACGAAACTAATCTTGTTCGTGGCTTATTGTTTACTGAAAATATTTACAGAGACTTGAATCACAAGCCTGAAATAGAAGTAACATCAAGAAATAAGGAAGGGCATATTTTATCAGTAAATGTTCGTATTCCAAAGGAGTTAATTTTAAAGGACTTTGCAGGAACAAGAAATGTTATCTCCGCTTCTTCCTGCGGTGTATGCGGCAAAACATCATTGGATGGCTTAAGTTGTGAAGTACTTAACAATAGCGAAATATTGAAAGGCGAACTTGTTCCAACATTATTTGAACAGATTAATAATGGTCAGATAGACTTTCAGAAATCAGGGGGCACACATGCTGCAGGTGCTTTCACCATTGATGGAAAGCTGATAACACTTCAGGAAGATATCGGCAGACACAATGCAGTTGATAAAGTGATAGGGTACCTTATCAATAATAATTTATTAAGTGCAGCAAAGTGCTTAACCGTAAGTGGAAGAGTATCATCAGAGATAATAAATAAAACAAGAGCGGCAGGAATTCCTTTTCTGGCAGCTGTTTCAGCTCCTTCATCTCTTGCGATAGAACAAGCGCAGGAATCAGGAATAACATTAATGGCGTTCTGCAGAAATAATAAATTTACTATTTATTCAAATCCTCAACAGGTTGCAGTTGGCAATAGTCAATTGGTAACAGGTAAGGTTAATATAAAAAGCAATGTCGAATAACTTAAGTCATCTTTTAGGCCGAAAAGGCATTAATAAAAACCTGTTCGAAGAACTTGGAAAAGCTGCTTCGGAAACAGGAACACCAAAGCAGGAAGCTCTTGATAAACTTCGCGATGAATTCCTTGTTGGTAAATCCACTGTTTATGGAACCGTTTCTTTCTACGACTTTTTGAAGCCTGAGAATAAAGGAAAGAAAGTGTATGTATGTAATGGAAGTGCATGTATGACTGCAGGTACACAAGATAAGCTTCATAAAAAACTATCTTCGAATTACAAAGAAGAAGAGATTGGCGAAATGTGTTGCCTTGGCCGTTGTCACGAAAACAGTGCGTTTCACATTGATGGAAAGAACTATTCAGGAAATGATATCAATGATATTGCAACAATAAAAAAAGAAAAGTCAAATACTAAAGAAAAATACAATGTTGGTTTTAAAGGCACACCAATACTAACAAGTGAATATGGTTCCATAAAAGAATATTATAAAATATTTACTGACTGTCTTAAACAATCTTCGGATGAACTAATTGTTCAGCTTAAGAACTCAGGCTTGAGAGGCAGAGGCGGTGCAGGATTTTCAATGGCATTCAAACTAGAGTCTTGCAAAAATGTTGCTTCTGACTCAAAGTTTATTGTTTGTAATGCAGACGAAGGCGACCCTGGTGCATATTCCGACCGCTATATAATGGAACAACGCCCTCACGAATTGTTACTGGGGATGATGATTGCAGGTTATATAACAGGCGCTGATTGTGGTGTTGTTTATATTCGTGGTGAGTATCCTGAATCAGTTGATATTATTACTGATTGCATTGAAGAACTAAAAAAAGAAAAACTTCTTGGAGAAAACATAAATGGAAGTGGTTTTAATTTTAACTTTAAAGTTATAAAAGCTCAGGGAGCTTATATCTGCGGTGAAGAAACGGCTTTGCTTTCTTCCATTGAAGGACAAAGACCGGAAGTGCGTGTGCGTCCTCCATATCCAACTCAGAAAGGTTTATTCAATCAACCAACTGTTGTAAATAATGTTGAAACACTTGCTAACCTGCCTTTCATTGTGAAGAATGGAGGTAAAGCATTTGCTGCAATTGGAACAAATAAATCATCGGGTACCAAGCTAATTTCACTTGATGGTTATTTTAATAAGCCAGGGATTTATGAAGTGGATATGGGAACTCCATTGTCTGTCGTAGTAAATGAATTGGGTGGAGGATTCCGAAAACCGGTTAAAGCTATGCACATAGGCGGTCCGCTTGGTGGCTTGGTACCGGTAGATAAAATAAATAATCTTACTGTTGATTTTGATTCGTTTGCTAAAGAAGGATTTCTTTTAGGTCACGCATCTGTCGTTTGCATTCCGGAAGAATATCCATTGGTAAAATATATTGAACACCTGTTTAAATTTACTGCTCACGAAAGTTGTGGTAAATGTTTCCCTTGCAGATTGGGTTCTGTACGAGGATATGAAATGATAGAAAAAGCGCAGAATGAAAATTATAAAATTGATTATACTTTAATGAATGATTTGCTTGAAACAATGGAAACAGGTTCTCTTTGTGCATTGGGTGGCGGACTTCCGTTACCTATAAAAAATGCAATGAAGTATTTTGAAAACGAATTGGCTCCTTACTTTAAAAAATAAATTAACATGGAATCAACAGCATATATTAATGATAAGGTTTATTTTATCAATGATGGTGAAACTATTCTGAGTTTTGTCAGAAGACATCTTGGACAGGATTTTGTTCCTACACTCTGTGATGCACCTAATCTTGATCCATTTGGTTCGTGCAGAGTTTGCAGTGTGGATGTTGCATTGGTTCAGAACGGACCTGCAAAAGCACAAGCATCCTGCCATACGCCAGTAATTCCCAATTCATATATTTATACACACAGTGATAGAATTGTGAAACTGCGCAAGAATATTATAGAACTTGTTCTTACTGATCATCCCCTGGATTGCCTTACCTGTGAGGTAAATAATAACTGTGAATTACAAACGGTGGCCGCTAAAGTTGGTGTACGTGATGTGAGATATCCGGAAGGGAAAAATCATTTAGATAGAGATAAAGATCTGAGCCATCCTTATATGACATCAGATTTTTCAAAGTGTATCAATTGTTTCAGATGTGTGAGAGCCTGTGATGAAGTGCAGGGAGAAATGGTGCTGACGATGGCTGGCAGAGGTTTTGACAGTCATATTGTAAAAAGCAATAATAATTCTTTCTTCGATTCTGATTGTGTAAGTTGTGGTGCTTGCGCGCAAGCCTGCCCTACATCAGCTATTTCGGATGTGTTTGAATCAAAATCGATTGTTGCTGATAAAAAAGTTCGGACTGTTTGTACTTATTGTGGTGTGGGCTGTAATCTTGAAGTATCAGTACTTAATGGCAAAGTGAAATCTATTCAGGCGCCATATGATGCAGAAGTTAATCAAGGGCATACGTGTTTGAAAGGGCGTTTTGCTTTTTCATTTTATAATCATCCTGATAGAATTAAAACTCCGCTTATAAGACGAAACGGTGTGCTGGAGCCTGCTACCTGGGATGAAGCGTATACTTTTATTGCAGATAAATTAACAGAGATAAAAACAAAACACGGTGCGGATTCTATAGCTGGAATTTCTTCTGCAAGATGTACGAATGAAGAAAATTATCTGATGCAGAAATTTATTCGTGCAGTTATTGGAACAAATAATATTGACTGTTGTGCCCGTGTTTGCCACTCTCCAACAGCTTTGGGAATGCAACGTGCATTTGGAACAGGTGCTGCTACCAACTCTGTAGAAGACATAAAATATACGGATTGCATAATGGTGATTGGCGCAAACCCAACAGACGCACATCCTGTAACGGGTGCAAAATTAAAGCAGTTTGCATTAAAAGGAAAACCAACAATTGTTATTGACCCGAGAAAAACGGAAATGGCGAAGTATGCAACGTATCATTTGCAGCTGAAACCGGGCACTAATGTGGCATTGATAAATATGATGCTGTATTATATCATCACTGAAAAACTAGAAGCGAAAGAGTTTATTGAAAACCGAACTGAAGGGTATGCAGATTTCAAAGAACAGATTTTGAAGATTGATATCAATGAAATGGAAAAAATAACAGGAGTTGATAAAGCTCTTGTAAGGCAAGCGGCTATTGCTTATGCAACGGCAAAAAATGCAATGTCGTTTCACGGACTAGGTGTTACCGAACATACACAAGGTTCGTTTACGGTGATGCTTATCTCTGATTTGGCAATGATTACAGGCAATATAGGACGAAGAGGAGTGGGAGTTAATCCTTTGCGCGGACAAAACAATGTGCAGGGAGCTGCCGATATGGGTTGCCAACCGCATCAGGGAGCCGGTTACATGAGTTCTTATGATCCTGAAATAAATAAACAATACGAAGCATTTTATAAAACAAAGATTCCTTTTAGCCAAGGGTTAAAGATTCCAGAAATGTTTGACGCTTCTATAGAAGGCAAGCTGAAAGCCTTGTGGTTAATGGGAGAAGATGTGGTACAGACGGATCCGAACACTAATAAAGTGATAGCTGCAATGGAGAATTTAGACTTGCTTGTGCTACAGGAAATATTTATGACGGAGACTGCAAAGTATGCAACAGTAGTTCTTCCTGGTGCTACTTTCCTTGAAAAAAGCGGTACTTATACGAATGCCGAACGTAGAATTCAACGTGTGCAAAAAGTGGTGGAACCATTGGCAGGTACAAAATGTGATGGCGAAATAATGGTTGATATTATGAATAAAATGGGATATGCTCAAGCTCCATATGATGCTGAAGATATGTTAAAAGAAATTTCGCAGATTGTTCCTTTCTTTGCCGGCGTTAAATGGGATGAACTTGGAAACAATGGTAAACAATGGCCTGTGGCGAAGGATGGAACTGATACCGAAATTTTGCATTTAGAATCATTCACAAGAGGGAAAGGTAAATTCCATTATTTTGATTGGCTTGAAAGTGCAGAAACAAAACAAAACGGCAAAGAGTTTCCATATATAATAACTACAAATAGGGAACTCGAACATTATAATTCGGGCACAATGACGCGTAGAACTGGCAATGTTGATATCCTTACAGAAGATGTACTCTTAATTAATGTCCATGATGCTAAGAAACATTTAATCAATGATGGAGACATGGTTTGTGTAGAATCTCCGCGAGGGAAAGTGGATATTAAAGCGCGAATAACGGATGAAGTGAAGCCTGGAATATTGAGTACTACTTTTCATTTCCCGGATTTACAACTGAATATTATTACCAGTGACGAGCACGATAGCGAAGCTTTATGTCCGGAATATAAAATTGTAGCTGTAAATATTAGAAAAAGTAAAGGACGTATTCGTTCAATTAAATAATAAAACAATTATATATTAAATATTACAATCTTTTTTGTCCAAATTTTGCAAATGAAATGAATTATTTGGCTAAAGTATTTTTTCATTCCCCATTTGTTATATATACTTATTAAAACTCAATTGTTAATAACAGTTATTTTTACGTAATGCGAAACTATATATACATCGACTTGTAATATTTGATTCTACAGATGTTTTAGCCTGTTAAGGTAATTTCATTTTTCTCATTTTGTGTGGGTAATCAGCAATCGGATATGAACACTCCTGTGTTTACAAGTACGAAACCATGCTATAAAAGAACTATTTCAATTTAAGATAGATTTGCTCGAGTTCAAATAACCATTAGAAATTACTAAGTGATTATTGAGTAAAATATTTTAAACTTTATGAAACATAAGAATATCCTTTTAGTTTTTATATTATGTATAAGTACAGTTGTAGTTTATTCGCAATCAACCACTCCAATACAATTTCCTTCTGTTGCCATTGGAATAGGGTTTTTATCGTTTGACGGCGATATTGGTAATGGAATAAATGTTAGTTCTCTTAGTAAAGTAAAAACGGGTTACAATCTTACTGTTGAGCAACGAATCGGCAATTTCATTGGTATTTCGGCTAATGGGTTATATGGTAAACTTGCAAATAATGAGAATACCCCTACAAGAAATCTGAATTTTCAGTCAAAAATAATTCAAGGGGATTTGAATTTAGTTTTTCATTTCGACAATGATAAGATATTTAAACGCAACAGTGAGTTTGCTCCATATATATCAGTAGGTGTTGGTTTCTTAAAATTTGACCCTTATGGGGATTTAAAAGATAAAACAGGTGTGCCATATGTTTATTGGACGGATGGAAGCATTCATAATCTTCCTGAGAACACAACAAATGTGGCTAATTTGGTTTCTCTGCAACGTGATTATACTTATGAAACTCAGTTAAAAGATAGTGCTACCAATTATAAAAGAAACACTATCTCATTTCCATTAGGTATTGGTTTTAAATTAAAAATAACAGAACATATTGATTTCAATCTTGCCGCAACATATTATTTAACAATGACAGATTGGATAGATAATTTAAAAAGTGGCGGCAATGATAAATATTTATATACAAATGTTTCACTTCAATACACATTTGGAAAGAAAGAATCAGAAGCAGGTTATCAATCAGTTGATTTTAGTTCAATTGAAAATGAAGATTCTGATGTAGATGGAGTAAAAGACAAATTTGATTTATGCCCTGGAACTCCTAAAGGAGTTAAAGTTGATGCTCATGGCTGTCCTGTCGATACAGATGGAGATGGCGTTCCTGACTATTTAGATAAAGAACCCAATTCAGTGAAAGGCGTAATTGTAGATGTAAATGGAGTAACTATATCAGAAAAAGATATTGAAAAAAGGCAAATGTTAAACGATTCGGGTGCGGTAGAACGAAGTAAAATGATATATAATTATCCGAGTTTAGATTATCTAAAGCAAGTGGAGAAAACTAATAAAGAAAAGCGTAAGAAAAACCCTGACGGTTTAGCTACAATCCCATATATTCTTAGAGGAGCCGATAAAAATGGGGATTCTTATATTTCTCCTGAAGAAATTATGGCTGCAGTTGAATCCTTTATAGATGGAGATTCTGAATTTACAGTTGAAAAACTAAATGATTTAATTGATTTTTTCTTTGAACAATAATCAAAATAAGTAATACCTAAATTAATAACTATGATAAAATACTTCACACTTCTATTTAACACAATTGCATTACTGATATATCAGTTTTTCTTTGCGGATGCTATCTCTGTGACTCAAAAGGTTCCTGCAACTGCTAAAGCAGGAGGCGAGTTTAATGTTGAAATATCAATAAAAAAAGGAGATGTAGATGGTTTCGCTAAGCTTCAGTTGGATTTGCCTGAAGGGTTTACTGCAGAAGAAGGCTCTGCAAATGGAGCGTCATTTACTTTCTCGAATCAGTCAGTTAAATATATATGGATGGCTTTACCAAACAGTAATGATATAAAAGTTTCCTATAAAGTTAAAGTGGATAGTAAAATGGCTTTTGGAGACAAAACTATTACAGGAAGGTTTGCTTACATAGTTGATAATGTAAAACAACAAGTTGATATCAAGCCTTCTGTCATTAAGATTTCAGGAATTGCGTCAGAACCTCTTGTAAATAATAATGAAGTAAATATTCAAGAGGATATAACCGTTTCAGGATATTATCTTGATGAAAATGGGGCACCTATACCAAACTTAAAAGTGAATATAGTAAATAAAAAGGGAGAAATAATAAAGACTGTAGTTACAGACAAGGAAGGTTATTTTGCATTTTACAAACTTCCTCGCGATTCAGATAATATTGTGGCGATTGATGCTAATGATACTCATATTGTTGGAAAAAATTCATCTGCTCAATACAAAGACAGTAAAGGTACTATTATAGAAACAAAATCATTGGCAGGAAACGATATGAATTTGAAGTCGGATGATATAAATATTGCCGGTAATTATTATGATGACAATGGAGCTCCTGTTGCAAACCTCAAAGTAAACTTACTGAATAAAAAGGGTGAGATTGTTAAAACGGTATATACAGATAAGAACGGATATTTTGCATTCACACAACTGCCACACGATTCAGATAATATTGTCTCCTTAGATGCAAATGATACTCACTTAATAGGAAAAAATTCAACAGCTCAGGTTAAGGATAACAAAGGCACGTTAATTGAAACTAAAAAGCTAATTGGTAACGCCCCTGTTGCATATAAATTTCCTGATGTGCCATTTAACTTAACTGCTTCGAAAGAAGAGTCAAATGGACTAATTTGTATCCGTAAAACACCACAAAATATAACAGACGAAAGCTTTTACGTTGAGATTAGTATTACTAAAGGCAATTTATCAGGCTTTGCAAAATATGTTGAAATGTTACCAGCGGGTCTTACAGCAACAGCAGTTGATAAGCAGGAAGCTGCGTTTTCTTTTGTTAATCAAAAAATAAAATTTGCTTGGATTTCATTACCAAAAGCAACTTCATTTAAAATTGCTTACAAAGTAACTGGCAAACCAACAGGAACAGGTGAACAGAAAATTGATGGTGCATTTTCATATATAGAAAATGATGAAACAAAAAAATACATATTGCCAACAACAATATTACCTGCTATATCTATTGTTGCGAAGGTGGAGCCTGTTGTTTCTCCGCCAGAACCTACTACTAAACCAATTGAACCTGTTAAAGAACCAGAACCAATTGTAAAGCAACCTGACCCTGTAATAACAAATACTACAATTGCAAACGAACCAAAAGTGGATAATACAGCAAAACAATTATCTGCTTCAACTATACCTTCTCCTCAAGGCGATGCTGTTTATAGTGTGCAAATAGCAGCTTTGCGTAGTGCGAAAGCACCAGAGGTAATTGCATCCTATTACAATATTAAAGAGCCTGTGAAAACAGAAATGGCTGATGGCTTAACAAAGTATACTGTAGGTGATCATAAAGTTTATAAAGATGCACATGATGCTCGAGAATTAATAAAAATAAAAGGAGTAAAAGATGCATGGGTTACTGCTTATAACAAAGGAAAAAGAATTACTATTCAAGAAGCATTGATGATAACAAGTCAAAAATGGTATAAATAATATTTATGTAAATTGAAAACTCAATTTAACTTCCGATAAGGTAATGTTAAATTGAGTTTTTTGTTTTACTTTTGTATATGGCTTTTAAAATAAGGTATTTTGTCTTTTTTATAATTTTCGGAAGCTACTCCTATGCTCAAAAAACGGATGAATCCTCTAACCAAAATTCTCTAGTTACAAATAATCATAAATCAGGATCGGAATTTATTTTTAAACCTACAATAGGTGTAGGAACAGGAATGCTTTCCTTTTATGGTGATATTTATGAAAAACATTTTCAGTCACCATCAGTTAGTCGTATTGGTTTTGAAGTAAATGTTGCTCAACCAATAACCGATTATCTTCAATTTGATTTTTATGCATTGCATGGTAAACTTGGTGCTGATGAACGTTTTGTTGAAGGAGCCAGGAATTTGAATTTTCAATCAACTATAACGGCTGGGGGAGTAAATCTGCTTTATAATTTTGGAAACCTTCTTAAACCGGATAGAACAGCAAGTCCTTATATAACGCTTGGTATAGAATCGTTTGAGTTTTTATCGAAAACGGATATGTTTGATAAGTATGGCAATAAATATTATTATTGGGCGGATGGTACTATTCGCAATTTGCCTGCTACAGATCCTAATTCAGTTAATGCTGAAATTATACAACGTGATTATACTTACGAAACTGACATACGGACATTAAATGTTGATGGATTCGGAAAATATCCTGAACGATCATTTGCAATCCCGGTAGGATTAGGTTTCACCTTTAAACTTTCCGACCATATTAATTTTAAAATGGGTGCTACTATGCACTTTTCATTTACTGATTATATTGATGGGATTACTCAAAATAGTGTCGGCATAAGAGCAGGAAATAGCAAGAATGATAAATTTATGATGTCATCCGTTTCGGTACATTATGATTTTTATTTAAAGAAAAAGGGAGTTGAAGACAATTTTGATGAGCCTATTATTTCGGACGATTTACTGACCATGGATTATGCTGATTCGGATAGTGATGGAGTGGTGGATACAAAGGATAATTGCCCTTGCACCCCAATTGGGGTGGCTGTGGATATACATGGTTGTCCGCTGGACGATGATATGGATGGCGTACCAAACTATTTGGATAAGGAACTTAATACACCAATGGGTGCGATAGTGGATGAATCAGGAGTGCAAATGTCGGATTCATTAATTGCTTATCGATTCAATGTATTTATGGATTCGACGGGAGCATTTGCTAAAGTGGAGGTACACGAACACAATGGAAAATCTTACTACAATAGTTTTTACCAGAAGGATTATATGGTGAGTGTTGGCACTTTCAAGAAAGCATTGCCTGCTGAAGTGATGACCAAGATATTAAGCATTAATGATGTTTCGGGAAATGTATTGGATGATTCTACAACTATGTATACTGTGGGTAAATACACTAATGCGCTTGATGCAGAGAAACGAAAACAGCAATTGATTACTAGTTTCCCTGATGCTAAAGTAGTTTTCAAACAGAAAGGTGCTTTTCAGGATGCTCCTGTTTTCAAAAGCAATGCAGCAGCTACATCAAAAGAAAATTCAACTTCTGTTGAAAATAAAAAAGATAATAAAGTTGCAGCCAATACTGATAAAAATGAAAGTGTGAAAGCTGCTATAGCAAGTGATACAAAGAAGACAAAGAAAAAATCAAAGAAAGAAAATAAGAAAGAAACTGCAACGACTAAAGAAACTGTAAAAGAGAAAAACAATGTTTCTACTGAAAGTATAAATGCTTCGGGAATTATATATCGTGTGCAATTGGGCGCTTTTCATAAACGGTTACCTAAATCAACGTCTTGGGCAATTGGTGATTTAATAGAAATAAAAACGGAAGATGGAGTATATAAATATACTACCGGTTCGTTTATAAAATATACGGATGCTGTATATCATAAGGAGGAAATGATGCAGAAAGGATATAAGGATGCGTTTATAACTGCGTACAAAGATGGCAAACGTATTTCGTTGGCTGAAGCAGGTGCTGTAAATTTGAAAACATCAGAAATAAAGGATAAACAAGCGAATACGGAAACATCATCTTCTATTGATAAGAAGAATATTACTTTTAAAATTCAAGTGGGTAAGTTTAAGAATCAGGTGCCTGCAGATAAGTTGGATTTACTTACCCGAATAAAAGATATAAAAGGAGAAGCT
>CAIRRW010000238.1 GCA_903881065.1 uncultured Bacteroidota bacterium | reverse complement strand
TTTTCCATTTTAAAACCTCAGAATACTATTACAAAAAAACGTTCCTAATATTCAATTGCTCTATTTGGATATTGTTGTTTTTTGTTCGTACATCCATCGCCGTGTATCGAACAAGTTGGAGTTTGTTGCCTATTTTCTAGACAAAGTATCGATACTCCTGCGAACTGTTTGGCAACTACTGCAAGGAGTATCGAATATCCTGAGAACTGTTTGTCAACTCATTCAAAGAGTATCGAACATCTTGCAAACTGTTTGGCAACTCTTTCGAAGAGTATCGAACAAGTTGCAAAGAGTTTCGAACCTTTAAGAAACTGTTTGGCAAGTCCTGCCAACTGTATCGAACCTCCTAGAAAGAGTTGCCAACAAAAAAAATGAATAGCCTGTAAATAGTCGAATTCCTGTCGTTGGTTAAATTAGATTGCCCCAAAAGGCCACCCGAATCAATGGGTTTTATTACTGAAAACACGGGTAAAAATCCCTGCCTTTTTCAAGAGTCTGAGAATAATCAGCTTACGACAAAGTCCGATTCCCATTTTTTAGAAATAAATTAATAAACAAAAAAAGTCCCTATTTTCTTCGAAACTTTTTTGTTAAAGCAACTCCTGCACTCCGTTTTATTATAACTCATCCTGTTATTTAATGGTTTCTTTATCCACGGTCGCCAATCGATGCATTTCATTTATTTCAATACTCATAAAACCAAATTCCTCCATTACTTTTCCGGTAAGTAAATAACAGCCGGGCCCGGTAAAAGGATAGCGTTTAATAGAAGGAGGAAAGTGAACAGTATCTATCCACCTTCCTTCAGTATCAGTGAATGTACCGAAACACATTCGTTCACCTTTCGATGTGTTTGTGTTTTTAACCGTTACCAAGTAGCCAACAATACTCACTGTTTCATTAATATGGTTATTTAATTCCTTTGCCCTAAGTGTAACCGGCAATTTATCTTTAAGCAGTTCAGTGGGCGCACCAAGCGAAAATCCCAATAACTCTATTTCATCAAAAGCATCATCAAATCTGTTGCTTGTAAGTTCCGGCAATTCCCATTTGCTGGTTTTTATTTCAAATAATTCTTTCGAAGTGTTCTTTTCTTTTTGTGGATTAATAAGTGAATATATTTCCCACAAAAGTTCTTTTTTATTTTTATTTATCGAATTGAAAGCACCTACACGGATCAATAATCGCATCTCTTCTAATGATACTGGCACCCTTTTTATAAAATCCGATACATCTACAAACAGTCCGTTTTTCTCCCGCTCCTTGTATGAAGTAAATACAATATCTGCATTCAGCTCATTTATCAATCCCAGCCCCAGATATATCTCATTTCCTTTTATCACTGAAATTAATTCACTGTTGTTTATACAAGGAGCATATATACATCCGCCATTCATCCTGGCTTCATGTACATATAATTCTTTGCGGTAAAATCCACCGCCGTTATTCAGCGTAGCTACCATATACTCTAGCGGATAATGAGCTTTCAAGTATAATGCCTGGTAACTTTCAACAGCATAACTAGCCGAGTGCCCCTTCGAAAAGGCATAGTTTGCAAAGCTCTCTATCTGATTCCATATATCTAAAATTACGTTCTCCGAATGATTCTTCTCCCTGCAATTAGCAAAGAATCGTTCTCTCACCTGATTAAACTCATTTCGTTTTTTAAATTTCCACGACATCCCTCTCCTTAAATAATCCGCCTCCGACAATGTTAATCCTGCAAAGAGATGCGCCACTTTTATTACATCTTCCTGATACACCATCACGCCGTATGTTTCTCTAAGAATACTATACAATTCAGGCAATTCTGTTTCTGCTTTTTTTTGTCTTTCTACATCACGATAGCGCAAAATATATTCACGCATCATTCCGCTCTTCGCCACCCCCGGACGAATAATCGAACTCGCTGCCACCAGTCGTAAATAATCATCTGCATGCAATTTAGCCAGCAACATTCGCATTGCAGGACTCTCCACATAAAAACATCCAATTGTTCTTCCTTCCCGCAACAGTTCTTTTACTTTTTCGTCATTCGTGAACTTCTTGATATCATGAATATCTATTTCTACATTCTTATTTTCTTTTATAATCTGTATCGCATCTTTTATTTTTCCTAACCCTCGCTGACTCAGTATATCAAATTTATACAACCCTATATCTTCTGCCTCCAGCATGCTGAACTGCGCAGTAGGATAACCTTTTGGAGGCATAATAGTTGCACAGTAACAACTCACCGGCTCTTCCGAAATAAGAATACCGCTCGAATGAACACTTAAATGACTCGGAAAACCTTGTATTAATTTACTATACCGCAGCACCAATTTCCCTAATTCATCTAAATTCGGATACTTATCCACTCGCTGCAATCTATCTATTTCTTCTGCAGGCAAACCAAACACTTTTCCCAATTCGCGCACCACCGCATCTTTCTGAAAAGTATTATAAGCACCCACCAACGCTGTCCGATGATGACCAAACCTATCGAATATATATTGTGTAATATCATCCCTGTCCGTCCAGCTGAAATCAATATCAAAATCAGGAGGATTAGTACGTGCCGGATTTATAAACCGCTCAAAATATAAATCAAGTTCAATCGGGTCCACATCAGTAATTCGCAATAAATAAGCAACCATACTGTTGGCACCACTTCCACGGCCTACCCAGTAATAATTTTTATGTTGAGCATAGGTTATAATATCCCAGTTAATAAGAAAATAGGCCGAAAAATCCATCTGCTCTATTATCTGCAATTCTTTTTCCACGCGTTGAAGAACTTCTTTGGAAGGTATGTTATAACGATACTTTAATCCCACCTCGCATTCACTTCTCAGCTTAGTCACGTCGCCCGAAACGCTGCCTGTATAATGCTTTAAATTCTTATTCGAAAACTTTCCATACACAAATTCTATCCTGCAATCATTCAAAATGCCTTCCGTATTGCTTATAATCATTGGATATTCAGCATAAGCAGCCATCATTTCATTTCGTGTAAGCATCACTTCCTCCAAACTCCCCTGCTCGTCCACCGACAATTTACTCAAGAGCATGTTTTTATCAATCGCCCTCAATAGCCTATGAGCATTGAATTGTCGTTTACCTCCAAAACTCACCGGCTGCAAAGCCACCAGCTTATTCAAATGCTTTTTCACCCGCAAAAAAGCCAACCTTGAAACATCTTTCACCGAAATTCCAACGAACTCATTCGCTCTCAAAGCCCAGTCTTTATAACCATTCGAAGGGTAAATAATGTACGCATTATTAAAGGCAGGAGCCTCACAATCGAAAGCAATATTATTATGCAAATGATACGAAAGGTGTTCGTTCAGCTCTCTGAAACCCTCATTATTAATAGCAATTCCCACATACTGCTGCCTCACCCCATCCCTGAAATCAATCCCTAGAATTGGTTTCAAACCCCGCTCTCCCGCCTCCCGTACCACATCAATACTTGCCGAAGTATTATTAATATCCGAAAGCACAAAAGAAGAATAACCATTCCGCAATACCTCATCCAACAATTCTTCCTTCGAAAAAGTCCCGTAACAAAAACTATAATATGTATGACAATTAAGTAACATCAACCAACCCAATAACTAAAACTAATAAACCAACTACTCCCCCTTAAAAGGATTAAAATCACCGTGCCGTATCCCCATCCCAGAAGCGCGTTGCACCGCATCCGCTCCATACCGCATCCTCATCCTATCCATCGCACTATACAGTTGCAGTTGCTCCGTACAATCTTCGAATAAATTATACTGATAATTGCCCTGCACCAAATGGCTGAACCTCACCCCGATTAATCTAATCAGCATCCGCTTCTGATAGAGCTTATCAAACAGTTCCTTCGCCTTCTCCATCAGCACATGGTCTAACGAAGTATAGGGCAAATGGGCCTGCATCGTATACGTATTAAAGTCCGAATACCTTATCTTTACAGTAATGCAAGCCGTCAGTTTCTGCTCAGTCCGCAACTGAAAAGCAAGCTTCTCCGTTATGCTCACTAGCAAAGCCTTCAACCCCTTCACATCTATTGTATCTTTGTCAAAAGTC
This sequence comes from uncultured Bacteroidota bacterium, assembly GCA_903881065.1. Taxonomy (GTDB): domain Bacteria; phylum Bacteroidota; class Bacteroidia; order 2-12-FULL-35-15; family 2-12-FULL-35-15; genus 2-12-FULL-35-15. The sequence goes on along the minus strand of CAIRRW010000238.1, from coordinate 7,385 downwards.
CGTTCAGTAGAAATCGATTTCCGTTCCGAATACTGTTCCACTGGCGTATTATCAATCCCATTCGCCTTCTTCCATATCACCCGTCCGTTTATCCCAAGCACCCTCTCCACCAGTTCCACAGGCATTTTCTGCATCGTGTATATATATTTCACCCCCAACTCGCTCAATACCCGATACGTTTTATCTCCTACCATCGGTATCTTTTTTATTGATAACGGGCCTAAGAAACTGCGTTCAGTTCCCATTGGTATCTCCTGATGCCCGTTAGGTTTCGCCTCTCCCGTCCCCACTTTAGCCACCGTTTTATTTGTTGATAAAGCAAATGAAATAGGAAGATTCGTTTCCTTCATAATCTTCTGCCTCATCTCAGTTGCCAATTTATAACAGCCAAAAAACTTATCCATTCCCGTCAGGTCAATATAAAATTCATCAATCGACGACTTCTCATACATCGGCACATTCTCCTTTATAATATCAGTAACATCTTTAGAATACTTACTATATTGTTCCGAATCTCCTCTCACAACAATGGCTTCCGGACACAGCTGCCTTGCCATTCGCATCGGCATCGCACTGTGTATTCCATACTTCCTCGCTTCATAACTGCATGAAGCCACCACCCCGCGGTCACTCGTGCCGCCTATCAGCACGGGCATTCCCACCAGCTTCGGATTCGTCAGTCGTTCCACCGAAACAAAAAACGTATCAAGGTCTATATGCATTATCTGTCGCTCACTCATTTTGAAATACTCTTGAACGTATCGTATATCGGGGTGTTCCAATTATATAATAACCATGGCGTGGTATATTCTGTATTGAAAACAGGCCCCCTGATATAGATAACGTATGACCTCACCCCCTGCCCCTCTCCTTAAAAGAAGGAGAGGGGAGCCGAAATGTGAAGTACTTTGTTTTAATGTATGAAAAATATTTCCTTTCAGGGTTTGAAATTACCAATATGTTTAGTAATATTGTGCCAAAATATTTAGCAATGTCAAAAATCGCCGCAAACATTACCGTTCTCAGAGCATCAAAAAAGCTTACTCAGGAACAATTATCAAACGAACTCGATATTTCACGTTCCCGATTGGGTTCCTATGAAGAAGGAAGAGCAGAACCTTCCTACGATTTATTAATTAAAATAGCCGACTATTTCCATGTCTCTATTGATGCCATGGTACGCGCCGATTTATCCAGAACAAAACCTGAAGCACTAATGAAAATAGGCAAGAACAGGCTTTTGTTTCCCATTATGGTCGATTCCGAAAACAATGATTTAATAGAAGTAGTGCCCGTAAAAGCAATGGCAGGTTATCTTAACGGATATGCCGACCCGTCGTTTATGGAAGAACTTCCGAGGATGAATCTGCCGTTTAAAATAGTAGGTAAGCACAGAGCCTTTACTATCAAAGGCGATTCGATGCCGCCATTAAAGGATGGAACAATAGTAGTAGGCAAATATGTGGAGTCGCTAAGCGAAATAACCGACGGGCAGACTTATATTATACTTACGCGGGACGACGGTGTAGTATATAAGCGTCTTTACCGCGAAAAGAAAAAGCCCGGTGACACATTTGAATTTCATTCCGATAACAAAACATATTCTCCTTATAGTATTCATGCAAAAAATATTCTGGAGATATGGAGCTTTGTCTGCTGCCTCAACATTGGCGAATTTAAACCACAGGACTTAAACATCGACAGCATGATTCGTTTTCTGCAATCGCAGAGAGTGGAAATGGGGAAATAAATGTTTGCAATAATCGACATAGAAACATGTGGCGGCAAGTTCGAATTCCGCCACGGACACATCACCGAAATATGTATTTTAATACATGACGGCTTATCTGTAGTGGAAAGATTTTCTACACTCATCAATCCACAGTGTTACATAAGCCCCACGTTTGTTCGTATTTCGGGCATCACTAACGAAATGGTAGAACACGCGCCCACCTTTGCGCAGGTAGCCAAAAAGATTTGGGAAATGACCGAAGGGAAAATATTTGTGGCACATAATGTTGGCTTCGATTATGGATTTATAAAAGAAGAATTTGCTTCGCTTGGCGCAAAGTATAAACGTGACACGCTATGTACCGTGCGGCTCAGCAGAAAACTGATACCCGGCAAAAAATCATATTCGCTGGGTAATCTTTGCGAATCATTGGGAATAGAAAACGAAGCAAGACACCGTGCCGAAGGCGATGCAGTGGCAACAGCAAAGTTATTTGATATACTGATGCAGGCAAAAAGTGCGCATCCTGTTTATAAAAATAAAGGCATAGATGAGCTGATGGTAAGGCGAATTGATAAGATTAAGAAATATATTCTTGATAAACTTCCCGAAGAATGTGGCGTATATTATTTCCTCGATCAGGACCAGAATATAATTTACATTGGCAAAAGTGTGAACGCTTATAACCGTGCCCTCAGCCACTTTAATACTTCCGAAAAGAAAGGAAGAGCGATGCTCAACGAATTATACAATGTGGATTTTGTGCCTACAGGCAGCGAGCTGATTGCATTATTACTGGAAGCCGAAGAAATTAAAAAGCATAAACCTAAATTTAATCGGCAGCGGAAAGCTGATACGTTTACGCATAGTGTCGATTGGTTTAAAGATGAAAAAGGGATAATAAATTTCAAACTTATTGAGTACGATAACTCAACAAATGCGCTGGTTTCGTTCAATACTTATTTTTCTGCAAGAGAAAAGCTGGAAACATGGATTGATGATTACAGCCTGTGCATGCGCTATTGCGGACTTACCGATGACGATTCCGTGTGTTTTAATCATCAGATAAAAAAGTGCAACGGCATCTGTGCAGAGTTGGAAGAGATTGAAATATATAACAAGCGGGCTACTGAACTGCTGAAGAATTACACCTTTGCGAAGCCCGACTTTGTTATCATCGACAAAGGAAAAAGACCCGGTCAGCAATCGGTTATTCTTATTGAAAAAGGAAGATATGCAGGTTATGGATATATTGATGGCGGCGAGCAGATTTCTTCTCCCGAAGAATTCAAATCGCTGGTGAAGCTGGCTACCTATTATCCCGACAGCACTGATTTAATACAAGGTTGGCTCAAAAAGAATGAGAATGTAAAAAGAGTAAATTTAAATACTGCCTATATTGAATAAAACAAAAAGTCGTCCATTGGGACGACTTTTTTGTAGTAGCGGGGACCGGACTCGAACCGATGACCTTTGGGTTATGAGCCCAACGAGCTACCAACTGCTCCACCCCGCAATGTATCTTTAAATTTTACTCTTTAAAAAGAAGGAAAATTGTGTATTGCTTTTTAATTTCGGAGTGCAAAGATATATTTAGTTTCTTTGTGCTCCAAATAAATCTTATTAATAATTTAAAATAAATGGCACACAAAGCAGGTTTTGTAAATATTATTGGTAGCCCAAACGTAGGGAAATCAACCCTTATGAATGTGTTGGTGGGCGAACGACTTTCTATCATTACTTCTAAAGCCCAAACCACACGCCACCGAATTATGGGTATTGTGAATGGCGAAGACTTTCAAATTGTTTATTCTGATACTCCGGGAGTGATGAAACCGAATTATAAATTACAGGAATCGATGATGGAATTTGTGCAGACAGCAATCACAGATGCCGATATTATGCTTTTTGTTACCGATATTTTCGAGGATGTTAAGATTGATGAAAAGATATTACATAAGATAAAGAATGCCAAAGTTCCGGTGTTGCTTCTTGTCAATAAAATTGATTTGGCGAAGCAGGATGTACTCGAAAATAAAGTTCAATACTGGAAAAATGAAGTGCCAAATGCGGAAGTGATTCCTGTTTCGGCATTGGAGAAATTTAATACCAATTATATATTTGACCGCATCCTTGCCTTGTTGCCCGAAGGTCCCGGATATTATGGCAAAGATGAATTGACAGATAAACCGGAGAAGTTTTTTATCTCTGAAATTATTCGCGAAAAGATTCTGTTGAATTATAAAAAGGAAATTCCGTATTCAGTAGAAGTGGTTGTTGAATCTTTTAAAGAAGAAGAAAAGATTATAAAGATAAGAGCTGAAATACTGGTAGTGCGCGATTCGCAGAAAGGCATTCTGATTGGACATAAAGGCAGTGCATTAAAAAAAGTAGGTACAGAAGCAAGAAAAGATATGGAAATATTTTTGCAGAAACAGGTATTCCTTGAGCTGTTTGTGAAGGTAAATAAAGATTGGCGCGATGACGGCAATCAGCTGAAACGCTTTGGCTACACCAGTTAAAAATAGTGTTACCTTTGCCGTTCAAAAAAACACAATAACTATTAATGAAAATATCCGCATCAATATATTCCAATAAAACAAAGAGCGTTGAAGCACTTGTAAAAGAACTGGACGATTTAAAAGTTGACTTTTTACATATTGACTGCAATGATGATTTATCGGTTTTTGATGACATCGAAATCATTCATAAGATAAGCAAAACGCCTACTGATTTGCACATAATATCTTCCGACCCCGAAAAGTATTATCCGTATCTTATAAAACATCCGGTTGATTTTGTTACGTTTCAGCATGAAAACTTAACTGCTCCACTGCATTTACCAAAGGAAATAAAATCAAAAATTGGAATTGCTATTGTTACTGAAACACCTATTTCGGTGCTGGAACAATACAAAGACATGATGGATTTTGTATTGTTTATGACAACGACTCCGGGCAAAAGCGGTGGATTATTCAACAAAGAAAACTTTAAAAAGATAAGAGATTTCAAACTTGCTTTCCCTGATAAAAAGATTCATGTGGATGGAGGTGTGAATGATGAAGTATCATTTGTATTGCGCAATATGGGCGTGTATTCAGTGGTTTCAGGTTCGTATCTTGTCAACTCAAATGTTATAGGGCACGCACTTCATAATTTAAGAAACGACAATATTCAATCGCATATATTAATATCCGATTTTATGATGAACAAAGAAGAACTTCCGATTGTTTCTTCTAAAAATTCATTGTTGATTGATGCTTTGCAAAGCATAGAAAAATATTGCCTTGGGTTTACATTAATGGTTGACGCCGAAGGCAAACTTACAGGATTGATAAGCAATGCAGACGTTAGAAAAGGATTGATACGAAAAATAAATACGCTAAATGACTTGACTATAAAAGATGTCATTAATCCTAATCCAACAAAGATTACCAACACGTTTACCATTTCGGAAATGCTTACATTAGTAAAGAATTCAAAGTTCCCCATCTTATATTTGCCTGTAGTAGATGCAGAAAATAAACTGGTTGGAGCCATTACATTTAATAATTTAATTAAAGGAGAATAAAATGATTTTACATCTGAAACCAGAGGTATCAGCGGAAAAAGCAGAACAACTCGGAGTAGAGTTGGAAAGTGTAGTATTAAAACGTGACGGTTTTTATGCACTTATTACTTCAAGCAAAGGGAAGCCTATTGAAGAAAAATACAATCAGTTTATTGCCGAGCGTTTTCCGTTTGATGATGACATTCAACTGGCAAGTAAAAAATATATTAATGGAGTACGCGAGATTAAGATAGCTGATAACATTGCGATTGGTGGCAACAATAAAAATACTATTATGATTACCGGACCATGTTCTGTTGAGTCGGAAGAACAGATAGAACAGTGTTCGGAATTATGTGTGGAACTTGGTGTGAAAGTATTGCGTGCCGGAGCATACAAACCGCGTACAACTCCTTATGCATTTCAGGGAATGGGATTAGCTGGTCTGAAGTTGCTTGATAAGATGCGTACAAAACATGGACTGAAAATAATTACTGAAATACGCGATTCGACACACGTTAACGAGATTATTGAATATGCGGATATTCTTCAGATAGGTGCAAAAGCAATGTACGACCATGGAATACTAAAAGCCTGCGGCAAATCAGGGAAGCCGGTATTGCTTAAAAGAGGCTTTGGCGCTACTCTTCAAGAGTTTGTTCAGGCGGCTGAATTTATTTTATCAGGAGGAAATGATAAAGTTATTCTTTGCGAAAGAGGGATACGTACTTTTGAAACTAAGACTCGCTTTACCCTTGATTTATGTGGTGTTGCTTACTTAAAACAATATACTAATCTTCCAATTATTCTGGACCCGAGTCATGCGATTGGGTTTGCTTACGGTGTTGCCGATTTATCAAAAGCATGTGTAGCAATGGGTGTTGACGGACTATTGATAGAAACGCATCCTAATCCGGCAGTTGCAAAATCAGATGCAGCACAGCAATTAAACTTTAAGCAGTTCAGAGAATTATATTCAGAATTAGGCGCTGTGGCTAAGGCTGTGGGCCGTACAATGATTTAAAATATGAAAACAGCTTTTAATAAATCCGATATTAAACTCCTGGTACTTGATGTGGACGGAGTGCTTACTGATGGAGGAATGTATTATTCCAATTCGGGTGATGAATTTAAAAAATTCAACACTAAAGATGGAATGGGAATAAAAGAGATTATAAAAAAAGGTGTGAAAGTTGGTTTCCTGAGCAATGGCAAAAATGACATTCTGATTAATAACCGCGCTGCTTTGCTAAAAGTAGAATTTGTTTATGTTGGGTTTGATAATAAATTGGAAGTGCTTGATAAATGGTTGAAGCAACTTAATCTTACCTATAAAAATGTGGCATATATTGGTGATGACATCAACGATATTGAAATAATGCAGCGTATTGGAATTTCGGCATGCCCTTGCGACGCTGTGAAATCTGTAAAAGCTGTTGCAAATATTACGCTCAACCTAAAAGGCGGCGAAGGTTCCGTACGCGAATTTATTGATGAACACCTTATGTAGTAGTAAACCAGGACATTGCTTCTTTCTCCAAATCCATCATTCACTTTATAGCTTCAAATTAATCTTCTTGTATTTTAGTAGACAAAAATGGTCCACATTTTTGGAATTAAAAAATATTTATTTCTGCATTGTCGATTATTATATGTAACTTGACCACAATTAAAAAAGTAATTTATAAACTAACACTTAATCTTAAAAAAATGTCGAAAATGTTAACTGCTTATTGCATGAAAACAAAAGAAAAAAATGTTCCGTTGCAGGAAGCTGTAATTACTAAAACTACTCGTGGTGGCTATATGGCTCAGGGTAATGACGGAAAAGGCAACAAAATGACTACTATGCTAAGCGAAGCTAATGCTTTGGAAGCAGTAAAAAATGGGGTAGCTAAAAAAGGTTGGTAATTTTTTTAAAGCGGAACGGGCAGTAATGTCCGTTTCGTTTATTTATTATCTGCTTTGTTCTTTCTAATAAAACATAAAAATTCCCGCCAACATTTCAATATATATATATGTGATACTAGGAATGTAATAATTTCATCCGGAACTATTCTTCTAAAAAAATCTGCATAATTCAAAATAACTCCCTTTACAACT
>CAIRRW010000237.1 GCA_903881065.1 uncultured Bacteroidota bacterium | reverse complement strand
TTACAACTAAATAATTTCCTGTTTCCGACTGCAAATAACATAAAAAGTTTACTACAAAAATCTCAAAAATTGCAGGAGGTTGCTTTTTTCGGGTGAATGGTATTTATTAGATGGTGAACGGAAAGTGCTATTTGCCCTTCTTTTGTTTTTTATAGGTAATGAAAACAGGTATCATGGTAATACAAATTAAAAATATAACAATATATCCTATATTTTTTTGTACCCAATAATATTTCCCTAGTTTGAAACCAATACCTGATAAAAGGGAAATCCAGCAGAAAGCACCTGCAATATTGTAAAGCATAAATTTTTTGAAGTCTACTTTTATTACTCCTGCAAGTATTGGCGCAAAAGTTCGGATAATTGGAAGGAAACGTCCCATTATTAACGTTTTTCCTCCATTCTTAGTATAAAATTCTTGTGTTATCTCTAGATATTTCTTTTTAAATATCAGCGTATCTTCCCGTTTAAACAACGGTGGTCCAATTTTGTAGCCAAACCAATAACCGAAAATATTACCAATGATTGCTGCAAGTGAGAGGGAAATTATGAGTGAGAAAATATCCAGCCCTAGTACTTCCTCGCTGGTGGCGCATATCATTCCTGAAATAAAAATAAGTGAATCTCCGGGTAGAAAGAAGCCAATTAGCAACCCAGTTTCTGCAAAGACAACAAATAACAAAAGCGCTAACCCTCCATAATGAATTATAGATTGCGGATCGGTAAGCTGCTTCAGAAATTCCAGCATTTGTTATTTTTATCAATAAAACAAGTAAGCGGATTTTTGTCCTGATAGTTATTTATGCAAAGTAAGGAAAAGTTTCGATTGAATATTTCAACGCAGCGTTTTATTATTTAGAAACAATAAAAAGAGTTACTTTTGTACCTGAATGAATAATCTCTTAAAAAGATTCCTTTCCTTATGTTTTTTGTTAGTGTTCCTCTTCCCTATTTTAAAAAAAGGAATACACGATGCCAATCACCTTGATGATACCCATTGTGTAGCAACCGACAAACATTTTCATTCGTTGGAACATAATTGTCCTATTTGCGATTATACAAATAACTATAATTCTACAACTCCCGAAACATCTTATATATTTATTATTGCTGTTCAAAACTTTTCTTTTGAACCTTTTGTTGATATTCGTTTCTCTTCTTCTGCCTGTTTACATTTAACTGCCAGAGCACCACCTACTGTTTGTTAGTCAATATTAAATCTATCTGATTTAATATTAATCCAAAGTTGTATTCATGTCAACTTTGATTTTATTTATTTCTAACAAATACAATATTCAATGAAAATATATTCAATATTAATTGCTTTTCTTCTACTTCATTCATGTCCTATTTCGGCAATAAATCCCGGGACAGGGAAAACTTCCCTGTCGGGAAAAGTAACTGATAAAGCAACAGGAGAAGCTCTTCCGGGAGTTACACTTTATGTGCCTGATTTAAAAACAGGTGCTGTTACTACTATTGACGGTACTTATATTATCGACAATCTGCCCACTACAAAAATTCTTATTCAAATAAGTTTTATCGGTTATAAGGAAATGATTGTAACTGTAGATATGGCAACTACTGCAGCCAAAGATTTTGCTTTGGAAACTTCTGTGAAAGAGATGAATGAAATAGTGGTAACAGGAACTTCAAAAGCAACAGAGATAAAGCGAAATCCGGTACCGATGATTTCTATCGGTCAGGAATTCCTCAAACAAAATGCTTCTACAAATGCTATTGAAACCCTGAATAAAGTACCCGGTGTAAGCACTTTGTCAACCGGACCAAATGTTTCAAAGCCTTATATTCGTGGGCTTGGCAGCAATCGTGTACTTACAATGTATGATGGAATAAGGCAGGAAGGACAGCAGTGGGGCGAAGAACACGGCATTGAAGTTGACCAGTTTTTAATTGATCATATTGAAGTATTAAAAGGTCCTGCAAGTTTGATGTATGGCTCGGATGCACTTGCAGGTGTTGTAAATTTATTACCTGCCAATCCTGTGCTGGATGGAATTATTAAGGGAAGTATTCTAACAAATTATCAAACCAACAACAAGCAAAATGCCGGCTCCCTTGCGCTTGATGGCAACGAAAAAGGGTTTATCTGGGGCTTGAGAGGTTCGCACAAACAAGCTGCCGATTATCAAAATAAATATGATGGCAGGGTATATGGCACTAAATATAATGAGAATGATATTAACTCCTATATAGGCTTGCAAAGGTCGTGGGGATATTCTCATCTTAATTTCAGTTTGTATGATAATCTGCAGGAAATACCAGATGGCAGCCGCGATTCGGCAAGCAGACAATTTACGAAACAAATAAGTGAAGCGGATTTAACACGCCCCATTGTGAGTAACAGCGAACTGAATTCCTATTCAATAGCTGCCTTGCATCAGCATGTTCAGCATTACAGAGTATATTCTGCAAATAACTTTATTATTGGCAGAAGCAAACTCACCTTGAATCTTGGTTATCAGGAAAGCATCCGTCGCGAATACAGTCATCCGCTTTATCCTGATTTAGCCGGACTTTATCTGCAACTGCAAGTTTACTCTTATGATGTTAAATATTATTTACCTGAGATAAAAGGCGTTGAATCTACGCTTGGGGTAAATGGAATGTATCAGAATAATGATGCTTCAAAAGGAACTGAATTTGTGGTGCCGAGTTATCATTCCTTTGATATTGGTCCGTTTGTTCATTTGAAGAGAACCTTCGGAAAGCTGGATGTGGCGGCAGGTGCGCGATATGATTTGCGTTTCTTTCAGAATGATTCGATGTTTACCAAGCCAAATTCTTCTACCGGATTTGATATGACTGCCGCTTACAATGCAGCGGATACTTCGGTTACAAAACAATTTAATTATTACAAACATACATTTACCGGTTTCAGTGGGAGCGTAGGTGCTACGTATAATTTTAATGATAATATTTCTCTGAAAGCAAATGTGGCAAGAGGTTACAGAGCACCTAATATTTTTGAGATTGCTGCTAAAGGAGTTCATCCGGGTACAGGGCTTGAGCAATTAGGTGATGCCGATTTCAAGCCTGAGTTTAGTTTGCAGGAAGATATAGGATTGTTTTTCGAAACAAAACATATCTCCGGAAGTGTGGAAGTATTCGAAAATAATATCACTAATTATATATATAACGAGAAACTGGTAAGCGTAAAAGGCGACGATTCATTATTTCATCAGAATGGAAATGATTTTCCGGTTTATAAATTCAGACAAACTACTGCGCAATTATATGGCGGCGAATTTAGTTTTGATATTCATCCTCATCCTTTGGACTGGCTGCATTTCGAGAATTCGTTATCAGTAATTTATGCAATTAATAAAGGCGGAAACGGAGCGACTATAAATGACAGCACAAAATATCTGCCTTTCATTCCGCCTTTCCATACAAATTCGGAATTAC
>CAIRRW010000236.1 GCA_903881065.1 uncultured Bacteroidota bacterium | reverse complement strand
TTTAAAAATTATCGTGATTATAAATTTGCTGAGCTTGGACGATTTGATTACACAGTAGAAGATTGTTTTAGTTTTCATCAATCTATTGCCAAAGAAATTCTTCCACTTGCAGAAGCATCTTCATCGGAACGAAAGAAAGCTTTAAAACTGGAAACATTACGACCATGGGATATGGATGTGGATGTGGAAGGCAAACCAGCTCTGCATCCTTTTAACACAAGCGAAGAGCTAATAGATAAATCCATGGAATGTTTTAACACTTTACGTCCTTTGTATTCACGCGTGTTGAGCATTATGAAAACAATGGGGCATCTTGATCTGGAATCTCGAATCGGTAAGGCTCCCGGTGGATATAATTACCCATTGTATGAGATAGGAGTTCCGTTTATCTTCATGAATTCAGTTGGCGCGCACCGCGATTTAGTAACTATGGTACATGAAGGAGGACATGCAATTCATTCGTTTGTTACCCGCGATTTGGAGATAACAGACTTTAAAAGTTTCCCTTCTGAAGTTGCAGAGTTGGCTTCTATGTCAATGGAATTAATAAGTATGGAACATTGGGATGTATTTTTTAAAAATGCAGATGATTTAAAACGTGCTAAGAGAGAACAATTGCAGGATGCATTGAAAACATTATTGTGGATTGCCGCTGTTGATAAATTCCAGCATTGGATTTATGAAAACCCTACTCATACAACCGAAGAAAGAATGAAAGGTTGGGAAAATGTAATAAATCAGTTTAATAGTAAAGTAGTAGACTGGACTGGGATTGAAAATGTGAAATCGCGTAGTTGGCAGAACCAATTGCATATATTTGAAGTGCCTTTTTATTATATTGAATATGGAATGGCGCAACTTGGAGCAATAGCTGTATGGCGCAATTATAAACGTAATCCTGAAAAAGCATTAGATGATTATGAAGCCGCCTTGCGATTAGGTTATACAAAATCAATTCCTGAAATATATAAAACAGCAGGTATCGAATTTAATTTTTCTCAAGGTTATGTGCGGGAACTTGCGGAGTTTGTAAAAAGTGAGTTAAATAAAATTTAATGTGCTTATTTTTAGAGACAACCAATGAACGAATTAACAATAAAACAAGCTCAGGAAAAAGTTGACAAATGGATAAAGTCTGTTGGTGTTCGTTATTTTAATGAACTTACTAATATGGCAATGTTAACTGAGGAAGTAGGTGAAGTCGCCCGGATTATTGCAAGAAAGTATGGTGAACAATCTTTTAAAGAATCCGATAAAGATAAAGAGCTGGCAGATGAATTAGCAGATGTTTTATTTGTGGTAATATGCCTTGCTAACCAAACTGGAGTAGACTTGACAAAAGCATTGGAAATGAACTTAGATAAGAAAACTGCTAGGGACTCCCGACGACACAAAGAGAATGACAAACTTTAAGAGTAGAAATTTAACATCCGCCATTCATATTTTATATTTCTTAACATTTTTTGGAATAAAAATTGATAAGGAAATTTATTATTTTCGCACTTATTAACTTAAACTATTTATGAAATCAAAAATCACTAAAACAATTACTGCGTTTACAGTTTTTATTTCAGCTTCATTATTTGCTGGAAATCCGGAAGGTTACAACATCAAAATTATTGCAAAGGGTTTAAAAGAAGGCGACAAATGTTTGCTTGCAAATTATTATGGTGATAAGCAATACATAAAAGACTCTGCAAAAGTGAATGAAAAAGGGGAAGTGATTTTCTCGGGAAAAGAGAAAAACCCTGAAGGTATTTATTTATTTGTCCCTCCCAATAAAGGAAGATACTTTGATTTTGTAATGGATGGAGGTCAAAATTTCACGTTGGAAACTGACACGATGGATTATATTAAAACCATGAAGGTGAAAGGTTCCGAGGAGAATAAATGTTTTTATGATTATCAGCATTACATGTCAGACAAACAAAAGGAAGTGGAGCCTTTGCGCAATAGAATGAATGCCTTGAAAAAAGGAAGCGATTCTTTAAAATTAGTTCAGGATAAATTGATTGCAATTGATAAAGATGTGAAAGAATATAAAGACAATTTCATAAAAACGAATTCGAAATTGTTTCTTGCTAAATTATTCAAAGCAATGGATGAGGTTGTAATTCCAGAAGCACCAATGCTACCCAATGGGAAGAAAGACACCACATTTGCTTACCATTATTACAAGACGCATTTTTTTGACAATATGGATTTTACTGATGACAGATTGTTACGGACTCCTATTTTCAATAATAAAATAAAACAGTATATGGAGAAACTAACTCCGCAAACGCCTGACTCAATAAATATTTCAGCGGATTACCTTATTGAAAAGGCAAGAGTGAATCCTGAAATGTTTAAATATATGGTGTATTGGTTGACTTATACTTACGAGAGTTCTCAAATAATGGGAATGGATGCAGTGTTCGTACACATGGTAGAAAAATACTATGTAACGAAACAAACTACATGGGTAGATTCTACTCAACTTTATAAAATTACAAAGCGTGCATATACGCTGAAACCTTTATTACTCGGAAAGAAAGCGCCAGGTATTATTATGCCTGATTCTTTAGGAAAGAATGTTTCACTTTATGATGTAAAATCTAAATATACTGTTGTTATTTTCTGGGATCATGGTTGCGGACATTGCAAAAAAGAAGTTCCTAAATTAGTAAAAGCTTATAACGAAAAACTAAAAGCAAAGGGTGTACAGGTGTATACCATAGAAACGGAAGACAAACCAGATGAATGGAGGAAGTTTATCAGAGAAAATGATATGCATTTTATAAATGTGCATCAGCCGGATGAATACAATAGAGCGGTTACTAAGCAGATTTATGATATATACAGTACTCCTGTAATTTATTTGCTAGATGAAAATAAAATTATAAAG
>CAIRRW010000235.1 GCA_903881065.1 uncultured Bacteroidota bacterium | reverse complement strand
GTGATTCATAAAACGGATAATCTCCGCTTGTAATTTCTTAGGGCGTTTTGGAGCAATCGTTTCAACAATAGTCTCTACTTTTTTATCTTTTTTACCTTCTTCATTATTCACTAGTACTCCCGAACGAGAACCATCACGATAAACAGTGATGCCTTTCAATCCTTGTTGCCAAGCTTGCAAATATATTTCCCCAACTTTATCGACGGCAACATCATTTGGTAGATTTATTGTCGAACTAATAGAGTGTGTTGTATATTTCTGAACAATTGATTGTAATTCAATACGTTTTAGCCAATCGATTTCAGAAGCAGTTGAACCTGCAAAAGGGCTTTTTGTTAAATCCTTTTCGCCCGTTACTTCCATCCATAATTTAAGTTTATGATGATATACTTCAAATTCTTGCCATGAATCTCCTGAAGCATCAGTAAAATCAACGCGAACATTTTTATCAAGTGGATTTATTTTTTTTCTTCTTTTATAAGAAAGTAAGAAAACAGGTTCAATACCTGAGGAAGATTGCGCTAGCATGCTTAATGTGCCAGTTGGTGCTACAGTGCTAAGTGATATATTTCGACGGCCTAATTTCATCATCCTTGTGTATACTTCAGGCAACTCGTTTTGCAACATCTGAACAAATTCAGAAGTTTTTTCAATTTCAGGATTAAAATCCTCAAATTTTCCTCTCTCAATAGCTAAGTCAATGGAACTGTTAAACTCTGCTTCACATTTAGCTTTCATAATTTTATTTACTTCAACCAATGCTTCATTTGAATCAAATTTAATTCCTAATCCAGCCATTGTATCCGCTAATGCAGTAAACCCAAGACCAGTTCTTCTTCCTCTTTTACCTGCATTATAAAGTAATTTCCAAGTTTCGTTTTCAACTTGTTTTATAAAATCAGGTTCTGGATCAGCTTTAATTTTATCCAAAATTCGTTGGATATGTTCCAGTTCCAAATCAACTAAATCATCCATTAAACGCTGTGCTTCGTATGTTGTTTCGTAGAATTTCTTATAATCAAATTTCGCTTCTTTAGTAAATGGATTATCAATAAAGTTAAAAAGATTAATAGCAATCAATCTACAGCTATCACCACCTTGCATAGCAATTTCAGAACAAGGATTAGTTGATACATTTTTAAATCCAGGATAAACTGAAGATGTAGAATAAGCATGCTGACGATCCCAAAAAATCAAACCAGGCTCGGCTGTATTATGTGCACAGTCAATAATTTTTTTCCACAAATCCTGAGCTTTTATTGTTTTTGTATATTTAGGTTCAGTTGAATCTATTGGAAAACGTAATGTATAATCAGTATTGTTTTTTACGGCATTCATAAATTCATCCGACAAACGAACAGAAATATTAGCACCTGTAATTTTTGATAAATTTTGTTTAATAGTAATAAATGCTTCAACATCAGGATGAGCAATGTCCATGGTAATCATTAATGCACCACGTCTGCCATTTTGAGCTACTTCTCGAGTTGTGTTAGAGAAGCGTTCCATAAATGAAACGGCACCTGTAGTTGTTCCGGCAGAATTGGAAACTAACATGCCTGCAGGACGAAGTGTAGAAATATCAATCCCGACTCCACAACGCCTTTTAAACAATTGTGCCATTTGTTGATCGGTATAAAATATTCCACCGTACGAATCGAATATTTCAGGTAACACTATACAATTGGATAGTGATGATATAACAAATGGATTACCAAGTGCCGACATTACACTTCCTTGTGGAATGATATATTTAAACTCTTTAAAATATGCAAGTATCCTATCTTCATTCAAAAATTCACGCTCTTGACCATAAGTGGATAATAACTTAAAGCTGCCATTAAGATGTGTTTTTTCTTTGTGTTCAGTTTCTTTTCGGGCAAATTCGCGTGCAAGTCGTTTGTGCATGTCATCCGGAGTAAGTTCAAGATACTTTCCCTCCTTGTTTCTCATGGCATATTTATTTATCCAGGTGGTAGCTGCAAGCTCATCTCCCTTAAAATAAACAAGACTTTTTTCTAACACTTCATTATAAGTGTAGGACGCTACTTTGGAGTAGTCCTTTTTGATTGATTTTTGTATTACTGTCATCATATATAAGTTTAAAAGAAATTTCTATTTTGAAATCGGGTGCAAGTTATAAAGAGTAGATGTAGAAAATTTTTACAGTTGTAAACAATCGGTTTCTTTTATTAACAAATGTTTTTTCTCAAATTTAAATAAATGATTTTTGTTATGTTTCTTGTTTAGCTCGATTTAATTTTTAAGAACCGCTTAGTTTATGTCAGTGTTGTAATGCCATAAAACATTGTCCAAAAAGGGTAGTAAGATGATACCATATTGTAAAACCTGTTTGATTGTTTTTTTTATGTTCTTCTCTAAGATAAAAGTGATTAAGTAAATAGTTAATTATTTTTCAATTAATAGTATTTCTATTCTTTTCAATTTAGTTATGTTTTCTATCTCAAAATAATATTGATGGTAAAGAAGATAATAATGTTTTCTCATTATTGTGCTACCTTTATTAAGTTTACCTCCCTCCTATCATTAAATAAATTTGAGATTTAATTAATAGATTTCAATTCTACTAAAGACATATGATTCAGTGTTGTCGTCTCCATTCTTTTTAGCAGTAATTATCAAAAATTTGGCAAGTTTTGATAATTACAAATAAAAAAAATCTATTCTTGATCAATTTTCTTATTTTGAATATCCTGTTAACTTAATAAGGTAACAAATTAACTTTATCTATGAATAATTTAATTTGATTATAAACATTTGTCCGTTTGTAACTTTTATCTTATAAATAATCTTCCTTCATTAAATAGCCTACTTTTACACAATACTATTTTATATACATTTAATATTACTAATTTCGTAAATCTCACTTTTAATAATAATTACTTTAACAATAGAAATGAATAATTAAATAAAATGAAAATAAAATTATCAATCATTAGTTTACTTGTAGGTGTATCAGTTAGTTTCGGGCAGTGTCCGATAAATAACTTTACAACAACTACTCCTGTAAGTTGTAACGGTGGCAGCGATGGAACTGCAGCAGCTAATCCTTCGAACGGAACTGGCCCTTACACTTATCTATGGAATCCCGGAGGGCAAACAGGAGTTACCGCAACAGGACTTTCTGCTGGAGTTACGTATACATTAACAATAAATGATGCGACACCGTGTGCAGCTTTAATAGAGTTTGTGAATATTGCTCAACCAGCACCTTTATCATTGGCAACAAGTAATACTATGGTTTCTTGCTTTGGTGGGAACGATGGGACAGCTTCAGTTGTAGCCGCAGGAGGAACCGCTCCATATACATATTTATGGCTGACAGGAACTCAAACAACTCAAACCATTATAGGACAAACAGCTGGTACGTATGCAGTGAAAGTTACTGATGCCAACTTATGTACTGCAATTGCTGATGTTGTTATTTCGGAGCCTACTAATCCTTATGGAATAGTTAACACAAACGCAACTGTTTGTGCGGGTTCAAATGCTGGCACACTTACTTTGACAGGATTTACAGGGACTATTTTAAATTGGCAGTTTTCAACTAATGGAGGTGCAACTTGGACAAGTATTGCAAATATAACAGCAACTTTAAATTATACTAATATTAATGTAACAACTGAATATGAAGCCATTGTTCAGAATGGTGCATGCGGAAGCAGTGCATCTTCAATTGCAACAATAACAGTTACCCCTATTTCTGTTGGAGGAACTGTAACTGCCAATACTACTGTTTGTTCAGGTGCAAATGCAGGAACACTTACTCTTAATGGAAAAACTGGTAATGTACTTAATTGGGAATCATCAACTGACGGAGGTGCAACGTGGGTTACTATTTCAAATACTACTACTACACAAAACTATTTAAATTTAACAGCAACAACTGCATATCGAGCGAATGTTCAAAATGGAGTATGTGCATCAGCAAAATCAGGTATTGCTACTATCACCGTTAATCCTGCTTCAGTAGGCGGAACCACTTCAGGTTCAACTACAGTATGTAGTGGTACTAACACAGGAACAATTACTTTAATTGGTTTTACAGGTACAGTTTTAAATTGGGCATTTTC